>CAJLGN010000151.1 GCA_905206195.1 uncultured Roseburia sp. | reverse complement strand
AGAAACAGCACGTCCAGCTTCTGCCCGCCGGCCGTGATCTGCCGCTCCGCCACAATCTGTCTCGTGAGCGAGAGCACTTTCTCCGCGGTCTCCGGGTCGAGCGCTGCTGTGTGTTCATCCAAAAGCAGGAGCTTCGGTGTCACCACCGTCGCCATCAAAAGAGTCAACGCCTGTCTCTGCCCTCCGGAGAGAAGACCGACCGGCTGCTTTATACGGTTCTCAAGTCCCATCCCAAGGAGTGCTAACTGCTCGCGAAATTTCTTCTTATCCGCCTCCTTTATTCTGCTAAAATAAACGTTTTTAGATGTCGTCGCCCGCAGACAGGCAAGCGCCATATTCTCCTCAATTGTCATGTTAGGTGCCGTCCCCCTCATGGGATTCTGAAAAAGATGCCCGATGTGCCTGCTGCGCACATGCTCCTTTCGGTAGGTGATATCTTCGCCATCCAGAAAAATAAGCCCTCGATCCACAAAAAAAGTTCCTGCGACAGCGTGAAAAAGTGTGGACTTTCCCGCGCCGTTCCCCCCAACGATTGTAGTGAAATCCCCATTTTTTAGAGTCAGAGAAAAATTCTGCAACGCACATTTCTCATTGACGGTTCCCTGATAGAAGGTCTTGCTCACATTTTTTAAAATGAGCATGCCGCCGCCTTGTACATTCATCTCCCGCCGCCTCCTTCCCCGCTTTGGATCTCTCCCGTTATCTCCCGCAGATAAAGCGCATTCTCCGCCTTCGCTCGCCGCCTCTGCCTGTAAAAAGCCATCTGTTTTTTCAGATACGGCAGAGCGATCGCGAGCGCCACAATCAGCGCTGACACAAGCTTTAAGCACTCTGCAGGAACATTGGCGCGCAGCGCCAGAGCCACCATAAATCGGTACAGGCAGCTTCCAAGGACAGCGCCCGCCACGCATTTTAGTATACCGCCTTTCCCGACGATGGTCTCCCCGATCATGAGGCTCGCCAGTGCGATTGTCACCATACTGGTCCCCAGATTGATATCGCACGACTTCTGATACTGCGCCAGAAGTCCGCCGGAGAGTGCAGTCAGCGCATTTGCTGCACACAGCCCAACCGTGATCATCGCGCCTGTACGGATGCCGGATGACAGAACCATATCCGGATTGTCACCGGTTGCCCGGATGGAAAGCCCGAGTCTGGTGCTGAGAAAAATCCATATGAAAACTCCCACCACAGTGACGATCGCCGCCGCCACAATCAGCTTATACCACGTGCCTCCGACAGCGGCTTTCGCCCAGGTAAATATGGACGCACAGCCGAACAAATTCAGGTTCGACGCAAAGCCCATGGCCGCGATATTAATCGTGTAGAGCCCCGTGTTGACAATGATTCCTGCCAAAATCGACCGAACACCCAGCCTGGTCTGTAAAAATGCGGTCACAAACCCGGAGCACACACCCGCAGACAGCGCCGCAAAAAGCGCCAGAACAGGATGCCCTGCGAGGGTCACCCTGGCGCACACCGCGCACCCAAGCGTAAAGCAACCGTCTGTAGACAGGTCTGCAATATTCAAAATTGTAAATGACAAAAACAGTGCCAGCGCAACCAGCCCGTAAATAAGTCCTAGCTCCAATGCACTCTGCACAATCGATAATGTAATAATTGATCCCATATTCACGCCATCCCTTTCCCGCGCGTTTTAGCTCCGTCATCCGCTCATCTGTATCTGCGCCTGCCGCCTACTCAAATGCTTCTCTCGTCCTGGTCTCAACCACCTCGGAGCACAGGTCTACAAACATGGAGTAATCCAGTCCGACCGCCTCCGCAGTCTCCGTGTTCACCGTTGCGATGCCGCCCTTTCCGATCTCCACCGGGGTTGTTGCCGGATCTGCGCCGTTTGCGAGAATTTCCACCGCCATGTCTGCCGTCCTCGTTCCAAGCTCGACATAGTTCACACCGTAACCGCAGAACGCACCGTTTAATGCGAAGGAATCCGCCCCTGTATAATGCGGTATTTTAGCCTCCGTGAACTTCTCAAAGATCGCCAGTTCCGCCGTCATAACCGTGTTGTCCTGCGGGGTAAAAACCGCATCCACCCCCGCTGCCACCAAAGCGTCCGCCGCTACCTGCACCTCCGCAGTTGTGGTTCCAGTCTTTTCCACATATGCGATTCCCTCCCTCTCACAGTACGCTTTTGCGGTCTCAATCGAGCCCAGGGACGAGGTCTGACTCTTATCATACAAAAGCCCGACCTTCGCGACGTCGGGATCTGCCGCCAGCATCAGAGCAAAGATCGCCTCCGCGTCAATCGCATCTGAGGTTCCTGTGATGTTTGCTCCCGGTTCCAGATTATCCGCCACAAGTCCAGCCCCCACCGGGTCGGACACTGCGGAAAATACAATCGGTATCCCACTCTCCTCCGCCGCACTCTGCATGACCACCGCCGCCGGAGTTGCTATCGGGATGATAATATCCACGCCATCCGCCACAAGATCCTCCCCAATCTGCGTCAGAATTGTCTGATCCGCCTGCCCGTGAAAGGTATAGTCCGCATAGTCAAAAATCACCCCAAGCTCTGCGCCCCTCGCATCCAACTGTGCCTCGATCGCTTTTTCAATTTGATTTAAGGAGGCGTCGTCCACATACTGTACGATGCCCACCCGATACACGGCACCGCCGTCATTTGCAGCATTCCCTGCCGCATCCGCCGTCTTCGTTCCACCCACCCTCTGTGCGCTTCCCACATCGGGTGACGCCGGCCCGGGAACACTTCCACACCCGACCGCACTCGCTGTGATCACCGCCATCATCGCCATTGCCAAAACTGCCTTCATCCTTTTTCTTTTCATTTTCTTTTCCTCCAGATTTTAAACATTGTTTTGAAAATCCGTGTTGAGAGGATCGCGCAGGTGGCTATTTCACGGACTATTTTATGTGGCCGGCGATCTTATTTATCACACAGACAGCGCAATCTGCCTGGGATGTCATTTGGGACAATGGATGGTTTCCCACAACACAAAAAACCGCCCCAAGCTATCGCTTGAGACGGTAATAAACTGGTTATTATCGCGGTACCACTCATCTTGACTAAAAAAGTCCACTCACTCATGTACTATCATACATGCCGGCTGGATAACGGGCCCGGTTCCCGATGACGCCTACTGGTATAACCTACCCTTCGGGTCACCCTCAAAAGTCCATTCAGCAACGCTCTCCATACTGCAATCTCACCTTCTGCAGCTCTCTGTGATATCGAAATAGATGCCTACTACTCTTTCTCAACGGTTTTTCTTTGTTATGGTGATACTTTAATATAGGACTGTACATTTGTCAACAAAGAATTTTGTAAAATAACACAAATTTTATCTGTGCGACAGAAATGCCAAATCAAGAGAAATATACGAGCTCGTCCACCGGTTTTTCCGCCGGTTCGATGGACACCGGGTAGAGCACTGGTCCTTTTCCCTTGTACTCTCTTGCAAATTCTACCCGCACTTCGGCGGTGATCCGAATCCACGATTTGTGAGGAATCTTATCCTCGTCCGGATATTTGCACTTAAGCCCCAGGAACGTCACATCGTCCACACAGCAGGTCATCGCAAACCTCCCCGGCACAAACACACCCTTTTTCAGACTGTCTGGATTGTATACAAGCGCCAGAAACGCCACCCGCTTGCCCTCGTACTTCTTGGGGTGTTCCATGCAGTCCATATACCAGATGGCATAATCCGCCTCCGTGATGTCAAGCTCCCTGCCCGAGACATCAAACGGCAGTTCCTCCTCGCGCTCGTCCAGCGTTCCGTCGGCTCGCTCGTACACCAGCTGTGCCTTGCGGTTTAGCGCCTTTACATTGCGGCGGTATTTGCCCTTGTCCGTGCTGTCATCGCACCGATTAAAGATCACCACATCCGCCATAAAAAGCTGTTCCATGATCATCTGACGCATGTTGGCAAGATACATATCAAACGTGGTGGCATCCACCGTCGCCAGCGCCTGGATTACCTCCCACCCTCTCGGAAGCTTTGTCTCTGTTAGCGTGTCCATGCCCCACGTCCCGTTGTATTCCAGAAAAATCTGATCCGGCTGATACTGCACCGCAATCTGCGCCAAAAACTCCGCTGTAAAGTCCTCCTCTTTTTCTACCATCACAAGCTGTGCCTGTATTCTCCGAAGTTCTTCCTCATCGTATTCTTCCTCGCCGTCCTCACAACACAGAATGAGGCTTTTGCCCACCTCCGCGAATCCGTTCTCAAACAGCGTCTCCTTGATCAATCTCGTCTTTCCGCTGTCCATAAAACCGGTAAATAAATAAATCGGTATCTCCCGCATGTCCCGCTCCCTTTCTGGCACTAGGCAATTCCAAACAACTCCCCGAGCCTGTGCTCCTGCAATTCCGTTCCGATCACGCAGAGGCGTCCCGTGTAATCCGGTTCACCATCGCGCAGCTCGTACTCTCCCGGAACCATATCAAAATAAATCCAGGCCCCGTTCTCGCCCTCCACCATTCCCTTCGCCCGAAGGATCGTCCCGTAATCGTCCGTCTCGCAGAAGGTTTTTAAAATCTCCTCAATCTTCTCTCTCGTAAAGCGGTGCGGTGTCTCCCTTCCCCAGCTCGCAAACACCTCATCCGCGTGGTGGTGCTCATGATGCTCATGACCGTGACAGCCGCAGCTCTCCCCGTGCTCGTGGTGGTGCTCGTGGTTCTCATGACCGTGGCAGCCGCAACTTTCCCCGTGCGCATGGTGCTCGTGCCTGTGGCAGCCGCACCGCTCCCCGTGCTCGGGGTGGTGCGCAGGCGCCGCGTGCTGCTCTGCCATCAGCTTCCTCTCAAGGGATTCCTGTCCCTCCATCACCTTCAAAATCTGCTCGCCCCGTATGGAATCCCACGGCGTCGTGATGATGACGGCGTTCTGA
>CAJLGN010000150.1 GCA_905206195.1 uncultured Roseburia sp. | reverse complement strand
CGACAGACGAAAAGTCTGTCCACATGCTCATCTTCTCTCATCCAGACTATACTGTCGGTTCCGGATTCTCACCGGATCAGCCGCATATGCATCTTATGCACAGGCGGGTCACGGACTTTCCGGCGTCTTTGGGTGTGTCAAACACTTACTGTCATCACACAAAAAGCATCTGCCATCTCGTCTGCCGGAATCACCGCCGGTCGGGAATCTATGTCTATCACAGCCCAAAAGACATATCACCCTGCCCCGAAGAATTCCTTGTTTTATTTTTATATTTATTCTATTCTCATACATCCTTTCTGTCAAGGGCAAGGCTGAAATTTTCCGCCAAATTTTTTTCTATCTTTATCCACCCAGCTTCATCGTCAGCTGGATACGCTGTTTCTTCACGTCCACGCTCATAACTTTCACATCGACGATATCCCCGACACTGACCACCTCAAGCGGATGTTTGATGAACTTATCGCACATCTGAGATATGTGAACCAGCCCGTCCTGGTGAACGCCGATATCCACAAAAGCGCCGAAATCAATGACATTGCGAACCGTTCCTTTTAGGACCATGCCGGACGTAAGATCCTCGATATCCAGCACATCACTGCGCAGAATCGGCTTTGGCATATCCTCCCTGGGGTCGCGCGCCGGCTTCTCCAACTCTTTTGTGATATCCAAAAGTGTGATGACCCCCACGCCAAGCTCCTCTGCCAATTTGTCATAATCAGCAATCTTTTTTGAGATTCCCTCCACGGAGCGATTCTTCACGTCGTCTAAGGTGTAGCCGAGCTTTTCCAGAAGCTTCTTTGTTGCGTCATAGCTCTCCGGGTGCACGCCGGTGGCATCGAGCGGATTTTTTCCGTCGCCTATACGCAGAAATCCGGCGCACTGCTCGTAAGCTTTCGGACCTAATTTCGCCACTTTCAGAAGTCCCGAGCGTGAGGTAAATCGCCCATTCTCCTCACGGTACGCCACGATATTCTTCGCAACCACCTTGCTAATTCCTGAAATATACTCCAGCAACGAGGCAGATGCAGTATTTAAATCCACACCGACTTTATTCACACAATCCTCCACGACTCCTCCGAGTGCCTCACCAAGCTTTTTCTGGTTCATATCATGCTGATATTGACCGACACCAATGGCCTTTGGATCGATCTTGACAAGCTCTGCCAGCGGATCCTGCAGACGGCGCGCCATGGATGCGGCGCTCCGCTGTCCCACGTCAAAATTGGGGAACTCCTCCGTTGCCAGCTTGCTCGCAGAGTACACCGAGGCGCCCGCCTCATTTACGATGATATACTGAACCTTGACCGGAATTTCCTTTAACAGATCCACGATAAACTGCTCCGACTCTCGGGATGCTGTCCCGTTTCCGAGAGAGATCAGCGTAATGTGATATCTGGAGATCATCTGCTTTAAAGTGAGCTTTGCCTTCTCGATCTTTGCCACAGTCGCAGGCGACGCAGTGTGCCGGCCTTTTTTGTCCGCATCTAAATCGATCGGGAAAACAACCGCTGTGTCGAGCACTTTTCCAGTCGCATCCACCACCGCAAGCTTACACCCGGTCCGAAACGCCGGGTCCCAGCCCAAAACTACCTGCCCCGCAATTGGAGGCTGCATCAAAAGCTGCTCTAAGTTCTTTCCAAAAACTCGAATCGCACCGTCCTCCGCGCGCTCCGTCAGGTCATTTCTGATCTCGCGCTCGATTGCCGGGGCAATCAAGCGGTCGTAAGCATCCTCCACCACCTCTTTTAGGACGGGCATTGTCTCTTTGTTTTCCCGCGTGATGATCTGCCTTTCCAGATAGCACAGAATATCCGCCTTCGGAGCCTCCACCTTCACTGTTAAAAACTTTTCGTTCTCTCCACGGTTCAACGCCAGAATGCGATGCCCTGCCAGCTTCGCCACCGGCTCATCAAATTCGTAGTACATCTCATACACAGACTCCGCCTCCGAATCCTTCGCCGTTGAAATGACACGCCCCTTCTTCACAGTCAGATCGCGTATCCTGCTGCGGTAATCCGCCTCGTCAGAAATGCTCTCAGCGATGATATCGCACGCCCCGGCAATCGCATCTTCCGCGCTCTCCACACCTTTTTGCGCGTCAATAAACTTCGCCGCCTCGTCGATCAACGGCGTTTTTATCATCTGCAAAGAGATAGTATTTGCAAGCGGCTCCAGCCCCTTCTCCTTGGCGATCGTAGCTCTGGTTCTGCGCTTTGGCTTGTACGGCCGGTACAGATCCTCCACTAAAACCATCGTCTCCGCCGCCAGAATCTGCGCGCGCAGTTCCTCTGTCAGCTTTCCCTGCTCCTCGATGCCGGAGAGCACCGTCTCCTTGCGCTCCTCCAGATTGCGTAGGTAGGTGAGACGCTCAAATAGATTGCGTAGCACCTCGTCATTTAGCGCCCCTGTCGCCTCCTTGCGGTAGCGGGCAATAAAAGGAATGGTATTGCCCTCGTCGATCAGCTTCACTGCCGCCTCTGTCTGATGGCGTTTGATCCCAAGTTCCCCAGAAATCTTTGCAATAATGTCCATGTGTTACAACCTCTCTTTATTTATCGCTGGCGGGCCTCAAACACTCCTGTAAGTCCATCTTCCCCACCACACGGACATTATAGCGAAATTGGAACACAATCTCAAGAGTCAGTGTGAGAACTTCGCAGTTTATCCCGTCTCATCGTTGCCTTCTCAGAAAAAATGTGATATATTTCATGACATATCTCCCCCTGTTATAGTGGGGATAAAATTATGTTTGCAGGATTGTTTTTTGGCAAATTCACTCGGGCAAATCAAAGTTTTTAACTTTGGAAATTTTACCTCAGAAAGGATACCTTCTATGGATTATCAGTATGGCAACCGACAGAATTCACAGCAAAACAAAAGGCGCTCCGTCCAGATGGAAACGGCATCTCTTTTTCTAGGCATCGCCGCCATCTCCACGATATGTCTCGTGTACCCGGCTCTGATCTGCGGCGCGCTCGCGATCACATTCGCACTGCTCTCCCGGGGCGGCGAGCTCACATTTTCCCCAAAGGCGATTGCAGGGCTCATCCTCGGATGCATCGGACTTGGCATAGTCCTTCTCATGTTCGTCTACACCCTCGTGATCGCGAATGTCTACTACGACGGTCTTGAGGATATGACAAGGCAGATTTACGACAGCATGGGACTTAATTTTGATACGCTGATGCGAAACTATTACAGATAAGATGTCTGCAATAAATCCACATTCCAGAAGATCAAGGCTCCGTTTTTGACCACGAAGTTGATCAAAATGATCCCGAGTGCGATCCAGATATAGATTTCACGGAAGCGAAGTCCGATGCGAATCCGACCGCGAGTAAGCCGCTCGGTCGTCTGGCTGATCATAAACCAGCCGCCGACTGCCACGGTATAGAGAACAAGCGGATGATAGCAAAACGAGCGCAGGAGTCCGCCCTGCAGGAGTGACGCCACCGCTCTGGTACCGCCGCAGCCCGGACAGTAATAGCCGGTCAACGTGTGCACCGCGCACGGCGGCAGCAGGCCCAGAACATGAAATCCCGTGATCTTTTCTGCGGCCCAAGTCAGGAGCACTCCTGCAATCACACACCACCCAGCAATATAAAACCCGTTGTCTACCCGTCTATCTGTCTGAAACATTTCTGACTCTCCATATCTTTTCAAAACTTGTCTTTTGTTTGTCGCCATTATAAATGCCCGCTCTATTTTTGTAAAGCCCTCCCCCATCCAAGCACAAATATCTTCCAAAATTTAGCATCGAAAAATCGTGACAAACGGATGAAGAATATGCTATAATAGGCAAAATATATGACAAAATGGAGGTAGCCCCATGACACTGAACGGTATTTCTGCTTACGGCGCCTATCCAGCCTACGATCTATCTGGTATTCCCCGCACGGGCGGCACTGACGGCACAACTGGCGCCAGCAATGACTCTGCCGCAAAAGTCGGGCGCAAGTCTTCCCCGTCCGAATGCCAGACTTGTAAGGAGCGCAAGTATCAGGACGGCTCCAGCGAGAATGTCTCCTTCAAAGCAGCCTCTCACATCGCGCCAAACGCTGCGGGGTCGGTTGTCCGCGCACACGAGGGCGAGCATGTCTCCAACGCCTACAACAAGGCTGCACAGAAAAATGGCACGGTCGTTTCTGCATCCGTCTCAATCCATACGGCGATCTGCCCGGAGTGCGGTCGCACCTATGTGTCCGGCGGCACGACAAATACGACGATCCGGTATTCCAACGAGTCCAACCCTTACCAGCAGAATCAAAAGGCATTGGATGCAATGCGCTTCACCGGCAGCCAGATCGACTACGTTGCATGACATTTCGGGAGTATTTTTAGCATGAGAAGAACATCCAAAGAGTTAAAGCGCATCTCGCGCGATATGTTAAATCAAAGGTACGCGGCGCCAATGGGGGCTTTCGTTACTGCCAGTCTCATCTCAACAGTAATCGAAACCCCCTTTTCCATGTCCTTGGGAGATCACCCCTCCACCGCGCAGTTTGTGATTTTCTGCATTGCGGAGTTTTTGATCGTGTTGATCCGGCAAATCCTTCAGGTGGGTGTAATGCAGATGCATCTGAACATGACAAGAGGGAAATCCTACCGCGTCCGCGATATGTTCCATCCGTTCCGCCTTGGCACAGAACAGTTTTTTTTCGCCTCGTTTCTCTGCGGACTGCTCACTCTGATTTTTTGCATCCCGGTATTTTTGAGCGCTTTCTATCTTTACCATATTGGGGTCACCCCCCTGTCTGCTGGGCTCCTCGCCCTGGCAGGACTATTCTCGCTCGCCCTGGTCGTATGCTTCACACTCAATTATCATCTCGTATTCCTCTTTCTTCTGGATTATCCGCATATTAAAGTGCGTGACTCCTTCCGTT
>CAJLGN010000149.1 GCA_905206195.1 uncultured Roseburia sp. | reverse complement strand
ACTACACTATCTTCCGGGAGACGCTGATTCAGTGCGAAAGATATCTTATCTGCCGGCATCCTCGTATCCGTGTCAAAAATGGCAACATTGCCCAGCGAATGCACGCCAGAGTCCGTGCGACTGGCTCCCGTGACCGTGATCTCCTCACCCAAAAGCTTTGAGAGCTCCCGGTTTAGCACCTCCTCGATGGTAATTCCGTTCGGCTGTACCTGCCAGCCTTTATAATTCGTACCGTCGTACGCCACAACCAGTTTTACCCGTTTCACTCCGTCCCCTCCTGATAAAAATTCTCTATCGCAATCAAAAAGGGCTGTCGCAAAATACAAATTTCATCCCCGACTTCTGTGCGATTTCTATATAAGAATGCCCGGGCACAAACGCGATCTTAGCTAATTCTTATAGAAATCACACAGAAATGGTAAATTGATATCGTATTTCGCAACAGCCCCATCCCAAGTGCTTTGCCGCCTACGGCCAGGGCAAAAACACCCTGCACAAAAGTATCACCGCAAGATATAACACTACTGCAACGTAGGCCACCCTGTCTCTACCTGCATAGCGCAGCGGCTTCATCTTTGTCCGCCCCGCCCCGCCGTTATAGCACCGCGCCTCCATCGCCATCGCAAGATCGTCCGCCCTGCGGAACGCAGAGATAAACAACGGAACCAGAAGCGGTATCATACTTTTTACCTTCTTCATCAAATTTCCACTCTCGAAGTCGGCTCCCCGCGCCATCTGCGCCTTCATAATCTTGTCTGTCTCCTCAATCAAAATCGGAATGAAACGGAGGGCAATCGACATCATCATCGCGATGGCATGCACCGGAACCCCGATTTTGGACAAGGGCATCAACGCCTTCTCCAGTCCGTCGGTAAGCTGATTCGGCGTCGTTGTGAGCGTCATAATTGAGGTTCCAAGGATCAGATACGTCAGGCGGATTGCCATCAAACAAGCATTTTTCACACCCTCTCTCGTGATAGTAAACACCCAGAAAGAGACAAGTTCCTCCCCCGGTGTCAAAAACAGATTGAACAGCGCCGTGATCAACATCAGAACCATGATCGCTTTTAACCCTTTGTCCATGAACTTAAAGGGAACCTTTGAGGTTCGTATCACTCCAAAAAGAAACAGCGTCGCCACAATGAGCGCTGTCACACCCCGAAGGGAGAACAGTGATATAATATAGATCAATGTACTGAACAATTTTACCCTTGGGTCCAGTTTATGAATGACGGAATCCGCCGGATAATACTGGCCCAGTGTGATATCTCTCAACATTTTTACTCCTCCCGGTGGACATCGCTCTGCCTCGCATCAATCCCCGTCAGCGCTTCCAGCAGGCTCGCACGCGCCTCTGCAACCGTCGTCGCCTCCGTGTTCACATTCAGCCCGCGCTCCTTTAATTCGTGCATCAGATAGGTGACCTGTGGCGCCGCAAGCCCAACAGCCTCCAGCTCCCTGTAATGCCGGAACACCTCCATCGGCGCATCGTCAAACATTACTTCCCCCTGGTTCATCACGACAATGCGCTGCACATATTTGGCGACATCCTCCATACTGTGCGAGACCAGTATGACCGTGATTCCGCGCTCCCTGTGCATGCGGGTCACGAGATCTAATATCTCATCCCGACCGGCAGGGTCAAGCCCCGCCGTCGGCTCGTCCAAAATCAGGATCTCCGGCTTCATTGCCAGCACACCCGCGATCGCGACGCGACGCTTCTGCCCGCCGGACAAATCAAACGGTGATTGGTAGTAGAGCTCCTCCGGCAGCCCGACACTCCGCAGCGCCTCAAACGCGCGGAGCCCCGCCTCCTCCTTAGTGAGTCCCTGATTCTTGGGGCCAAAGCAGACATCCTCAAAGATCGTCGTCTCAAACAGCTGATGCTCCGGATACTGGAATACCAGCCCCACGCGGTTGCGGAGCTCACGGAGATCAAAATCTCCGTCGTAGATATCCTGCCCGTGGAAATAAATCGCCCCAGAGGTTGCCTTCATCAGACCATTCAGGTGCTGAATCAGCGTCGACTTCCCCGATCCGGTATGCCCGATAACGCCGATAAACTGACCGTCCAAAATCTCCAGGTTGATATTCTTGAGCGCTTGAATCTGATAAGCCGTCTCCGCGCTGTATACATAATTTACTTTATCCAAAATAATTGACATATACCCATGCCTTTCTTTGCCCGACCTTGGAAACTCTTAGACGCTGTATCCTTCGGTACACTGGCTCAATGTTTCTCTCAGGTTGAAATCTGTGCCTCGGAGAGAATCGCCTCCACCAGTTCCTCGCGGCGCAGCACGCCGATTGGCACATTCACCCCCGACTGCCGCAACAGATCTGCAAGAATTGTCACCTGCGGCACGTCCAGCCGGTACTCCTTTAATGTGCCGACCTGCGAAAAAATCTCCCGCGGCGTCCCCTGCATCACAACTTTTCCCTGATCCATCACGATGACCTTGTCCGCGTCCACAACCTCCTCCATATAATGTGTGATGAGGATGATCGTGACACCGCTCTTTTGATTCAGCTCGTGCGCAGTGCGGATGACACCCTTCCGGCCATTCGGGTCAAGCATGGCGGTCGGCTCGTCCAAAACGATGCATTTTGGCCGCATTGCCACAACTCCCGCAATGGCGACGCGCTGCTTCTGCCCGCCCGAGAGCTTATTCGGAGAGTGGTGGCGATATTTTAGCATCCCCACCGCCCCAAGGCTCTCCTCCACGCGATTCCAGATCTCATCCGTCGGCACCCCGATATTCTCCGGGCCAAAGCCTACATCCTCCTCAACCACACTGGCGATGATCTGATTGTCCGGATTCTGAAACACCATCCCTGCAGTCTGTCGCACCTGTAAGATATTTTCTTCCTTTGAGACATCCCTTCCATCCACCCAGAGAGATCCCTCGCTCGGCGCAAGCAACGCATTGATATGCTTTGCCAGCGTCGACTTTCCGGAACCGTTATGCCCGAGAATCGCGATAAATTCCCCCGGCTGCACATCCAGATCCACATGGTCGAGCGCCGTGGAGATCGACTCCACATTGCCCTCCTCATCGCGCCTTATATATTCATGAACCAACTGTCTTGCCTTAATAATTCCCATAATTGATAACCGTGCCTTTCCAGCGCCTGTCTACCAGCTTAACCGGTGCAGCTCACCCTGCATTTTCATGTGGTCGAATGCATTCTGCCGCAGCGCCTCATAGAGCACAATTGCCACAGAATTGGACAGATTCAAAGAGCGTGTCTCACCCATCATCGGGATCCGCAGACAGGTGTCAGGATTCTCCTTTAAAATCTCCTCCGGAATCCCTGCGCTCTCTTTTCCAAACATAATGTAGCAATCCGGCTCATAAGCCACCTCCGTGTACACATGTCTGCCCTTCGTGGTCGCCATATAAATTTTTGCTCCCGGATTCCTCCTGCAGAAATCCTCCCAGTTCACGTAGGTCGTGACATCAAGCTCCTTCCAATAATCCATTCCGGCGCGCTTGATCGCCTTTTCGTCCAGGCGGAAACCAAGCGGCTCAATCAGATGAAGCCTCGCCCCCGTCGCCGCACATGTCCGCCCGATGTTCCCCGTATTTGCCGGGATCTCCGGCTCATATAACACAATATTAAGCTCTGCCATCCTACACTCCGTCTTCCCGCAACTCTCTGACAAACGCTTCCATGCGGTCCATCGCCTGCTTTAGCGTCTCGAGGGAATACGCGTATGAAATGCGCACGAACCCTTCCCCGCACGCCCCAAACGCCGTGCCCGGAACAACCGCAAGCTTCCTGGAATTGAGCAGGCGCGTCGCAAACTCCTCCGACGTCATGCCGAACTCCTTGACGCACGGAAACACATAAAAAGCGCCAAACGGCTCAAAGCACGAGAGCCCCATCTCCCGGAAACGGTGGAGCAGATAGCGCCTTCTCCCGTTGTACTCCTCGCGCATTTCCCGCACATCGTCGTCGCCGCTTTTGAGCGCCTCCACCGCCGCATACTGGCTGGTGGTCGGCGCGCACATGATCGCGTACTGGTGAATCTTTAGCATCTGCTCAATAATCACGCGCGGCCCACAGGCGTAGCCGAGTCTCCACCCCGTCATCGCGTGCGACTTGGAAAAACCGTTGATGACAACGGTGCGCTCCCGCATCCCAGGCAGAGAAGCGATCGACACATGATTGTCCAGATAAGTCAGCTCCGAGTAGATCTCATCGCTCAGCACATACAGATCGTGCCGGATGACAAGCTCCACAATCTTTTCCAGATCTTCTTTTTCCATGACAGCTCCCGTCGGATTGTTCGGAAACGGCATGACCAAAATCTTGGTCTTCGGCGTGATCGCAGCCTCAAGTTCCTCCGGTGTCAGGCGAAATTCATTTTTTGCCTGAAGCTCAATCGGCACTGGCACCCCGTTTGCCAAAATCGCACACGGCACGTAGGAGACGTAGCTCGGCTGTGGAATGAGCACCTCGTCCCCGGGATCCAGCATCGTGCGCATCGCGATATCGATCGCCTCACTGCCCCCCACTGTGATGATAATCTCATGCTCCCAGTTGTAGGACATTCCATAACGCCTTGTCAGAAACTGGTCAATCCCGATCTTTAGCTCCTTTAATCCTGCATTTGAGGTATAATGTGTCCTTCCCTTTTCTAACGAGTAGATACCCTCGTCGCGGATATGCCAAGGCGTATCAAAATCCGGCTCGCCCACGCCGAGTGAAATGGCGTCCTTCATATCATTCACGATATCGAAAAACTTGCGGATTCCCGACGGCTGAACCGTGACGATGGTCTTATTCAATGGATCTCTCATGGTATCATCTGTATCCTTTCATCTTTTGGCGCTTCCGCGATTACAGTTCCGTGATCTTTGTATTTCTTTAAAATAAAATTAGTCT
>CAJLGN010000148.1 GCA_905206195.1 uncultured Roseburia sp. | reverse complement strand
CACCGGCGTCGGCTTTCTGTACACCGTCATCGGTCTGATCCTGTTTCTGACCGGTGTCAATGTCGGCTTTGCCCCGGTGGGAAGCCTCCTTGGAAGTAATCTCGCAGAGCAGTCCTGGCGCTGGATTCTGATTCCGATCGGCGCGCTCATCGGCTACTATATTGTGAAGGCTGAGCCCGCTGTGCAGGTTCTTGGCAGACAAGTCGAGGAGGTCACAAACGGCTCCATCTCAAAGGAATCCATGAATCTGTGCCTCTCGATTGGCGTCTCCGCCTCCGTGGCACTCGCGGTTGTGCGCGTGCTCACCGGCATCAGCATTTACTGGCTTTTGATTCCAGGCTACATCATAGCCCTGGCAATGACCCGCTTTGTCCCGAAGGTATTTGTCGGCATCGCCTTCGACTCAGGCGGCGTCGCGAGTGGCCCGATGACCTCCACGTTCCTTCTGCCGCTCGCCATGGGCGCGTGCACCGCAGCAGGTGGCAATGTGGTCACCGACGCTTTCGGTGTGGTCGCAATGGTAGCGATGGCTCCGCTGATCGCCATCCAGATCATGGGTATCCTCTATCAGGTCAAGCTGAGCAAGGCGGCCTCTGTCTCCTTTGTCACAGCAGATATCGACGACAATGCAATTCTGGAATTTGAGGAGGAATAACAATGCAGGATTTGAATACAAGACAGGCATTTCGCTGCCTGGTGATTATCGTAGATTCCAATATCAGGGACGGGGTCAATGAATTTCTGGCAGACTCCGGGATTCCAATTTTTTATCAGCTCCACGGCATCGGCACTGTCAGCTCAGATTTTTTAGATCTGCTCGGTCTCGGCGACCCTCAGAAAAGTATCACGCTCTGTTTCATCCAAAAAGATCGGGTCGGTCTACTCCTCGCGGAAATGAACCAGGCACTGCAGCTGCACAAGAGAGGCACTGGAATCGCCATAAGTATTCCGGTAAGCGGGATGCAGGGCTGGCTTTACAAGCTGCTCGATCCCGACATGTCCATCCCAATAGAAAAAGAAACAGAAAAGGAAGTGAAGAAAATGAGCGAAACTATCACACATGCAATGATTCTTGTCACAGTGCGCGCCGGTTACAGCGACGACGTAATGTACACCGCACGAACGGCGGGCGCCACAGGCGGCACGATTTTAAAAGGTTTAAAATGCAGCTCCCCAGACGCTTCGACACATTTTGGTCTCCCACTTCAGGAGGAGCAAGAAATCCTTGCGATCGTGGTGTCAAAGGATGAGAAATCCGCTGTTATGGCTGCTATCAGCAAGGAACATGGAGTCTCGACGCCGGCGCACGCGATCACTCTGTCATTGCCGGTAGATGCGATTATGGGATTATAAGCAATATCTTTGATCAGACTGTCTGACCCAGAAGCACTGTGGCAGGTCCCCGACGTGAACTTAACCTCGGTCTATTCCTTTTAGAGTGCTTCTGGGCTTTCCGTCTATTTCAATTTTTACAATTGAATCTTCCTCCCGCCACTCTGTTCGTACAGGCGGTTGGAAATGGAGATCACAGTTCGATTCTCAGATGCCACCCCGAGCGCCTCTAACACACTCTGTTCTGTCGCGGAATCAAGATTTGCCGTGACCTCATCCAGCAGGAGGATCAATGGGTCTGCCGCGACGGCGCGGGCGATGGATAATAGCTGCATCTGTCCCTGCGAGAATAGTTCTTCGGTACATGGCGTGTCATATCCCTTGTCAAGCTTAAGAACCGCCTCCTCCATGCCAACCATCCGCACTGCGTGCTCTGCCTCCCCATCGGAAACAGACGTATCGCCCAGCGTAATCTGATCTCTGACCGTTCCAGGAATCATCTTAAAAGTCTGTTCCACGTATCCGAATACTCTCCACTTCTGCACATCCGGAATCTGATTCGCATCCGTCCCAAAAATCAATACTTTCCCCTCCCATGGCTGATATAATCCAAGAATCAGCCGAAAGATCGTGCTCTTGCCCACCCCGGTACGCCCGATGAGCGTGATATGTTCCCCTGGCACTATCCTGAGACTATAATGATGCAGTATTTCTTGTTCCTTTTCATAGCCAAATGTCACGCCATCGATCTCTACTGCCGGACAATTCCTATCTGCAGCGGATGCTTGTTTCAAAGCAACCATCTTGTGGTTCTGCTTAGCGCGCTCCGGCTCCTCCAAAAATTCCCGAATTCGACAGATACCCGCAACGGCTGACTGAATGTTCTGAATCTCCATCCCGATACTCTCGATCGGATCAAACACCTTCCCCACATAATTGATCACCGCAACCGCCGTCCCCACCGACATGCCAAAAAATATCTGCATCTTCCCGCCACGCGCGGAGAGCACCATCATCACCGCTACGAGCACCGCACCCACCGTAACAATCAGCGGCGAATAGACTGCATCGTAAAAGTTAGATTTCTCCACATGGCGATAACTCTCCTCGATAAAACGGTCATACCGATCTTCCATGAATTTTTCTTTGCGGAGGGTGTGAATCATCCGTATATTCTGAATCGTCTCCGGAATGTGATTGTTCACCTTTCCCAAAACTTCCCGATTGGCGATCTGCGCACCAAGCATCCGCTTTTGAAACATTCTGGTCAGCGCAAACAGCACGGGCAGCGCCACAAGGAGCAAAACTCCAAGCCCGCGGCTTTTTACAAAAATGACTGCAACTATGCTAACTACCTTACAGACATCGACTGCCATACTGATAATTCCGGACGCGAACAGCGTTTCCACCGTATCTACATCTCCCACAAACCTTGATACTGTCACACCAGGCTCATGCGCTGTATAGTACGCCGCCGGAAGTCTCGCCAACTTTGCACAGAGCACACTCCGCAGACGGTGCGTCACCTTCTGTCCGAACACCGTGATCAGACTTTCCTTCCCCGCGTCAAACAGTCCAGCTGCGGTGAGCAATAGGAAATAGACTACAATGATCCGGCCGCCAAGCGGCTTGCGACCTGCAAGCCTGTTCACAATTCCCTCTAAGACCAGCGGCGGAAAGACTCCCGTTGCGATTGTGCCCACAATCGCAAGAACCATGGCGACAGACAATAACGCATGGCTTCTCACCGTCTCCCACACAACAGAGACAATCTCATTTTTCTTCTTCACGTCCATCGCCCTCTCTCCCGTCCTCTAACTGTGCCAGCCCCTGCGGTATTTTCGTCTCCTGCATTCGATAAAGCTCTGCATATCCCCCATTTTCTGTAGATTGGCTATGATCTCCAACTCTGTCCTCTGATCCACCGCTGAGAACGGATCGTCCAGTATCATAATCGGTCTTTTATGGCACAATGTCCGCGCGAGGGCAATCCGCGCCTGCTGTCCGCCGGACAGGCGCACGCCTCCGTCCCCAAGCTTTGTGTCGACTCCGTCCGGCATTTCCAGCACTTCCTGATCCATTCGCACCGCGCGAAGATAAAACATGACATCCCCCTCATCTCCAAGCATAATATTGGCCTTAATAGTATCGCCAAGCAGTTCTGGCTGATGTCCCAGATAGGCAACCACATTTTCTCTGGCTCCCATCCGCTCCGAGAGTTCCCGTCCTCCAAAGCGAATACTTCCGCGATACGGATTTTCACAAAGAAATACCCTGCCAAACGTTGACTTTCCGGACGCCACCGGTCCGGTCACACCGATGATTTCCCCCATATCTGCCTCAAATGAGACATTTGAAAACATTTCTTTTTCGCCGGGATACCCGAATGCGAGACTTTGCACCGCGAGCTCCGCGGATGCCTCTTCCATGACGCTCTCTTTTCCCTCCAGTTCTCCCACCGGCGCGTCCACAAAGAGCGGTCTGATCCTTCTCCATGAAACCCTCGCCTTCTGCACTGCGTTAAAAAGCTTTGTCCCCTTGGATGATTTTACCGCCAGTTTTGTAAAGCATGATAAAAATGTTGTAAACGCAGCAATATCCCACGATGTGCAGCCATTTCCTCGAACATTTTTCCCGCCAAACCACAGAATAACAAGCACTCCGGTCATGGAAATAAGCTGGTATAACGGCTGCATGGAAGTCTCCCAGATACTTGCGCGAACGGCTTTCCTCTCATAGTCTAACAGACACTTTTCGTAGCCTGTATCCTGATTTTTTTCCTGCCCGTATACCCGATAAGTCATAGCATTTGTGACACGGTCAAGCGCCGCGCCGTTTAATCTGCCCGCACTCTCCTTGTAAGCTCCCGCGCTCAAAGATACCGGTTTTTTCAGCTGCTCGGCGATCAGATAAGCAATGGGCGGAAATAACATCGAAAGCATTGTAAGTCTCCAGTCATACCACACCAGCATGAACAGATAAGCGAGCATGACAACTCCCGTGTCAAAGATCTCGGTGGTAAATTTTCGTATTCCCTCCACGCAGGTATCTACGTCGGAAATCGCCTTCGTCATGATGTCCCCTGTCTCCTCGGTCTCAAACTCCACCTTGCTTTTGTGCACCAGACTCCGGTAAAGCATACGCTTCATGTCACGGTTGATATGGTTCGCAAATTTCCGAACATAGAGGCGCTTTACAAACCGCATCATCTGCACGAGCAGAATCACAGCGACATATGATACTGCCAGTGCAGCCATCTCCCCGAATTCCTTCCTCCCGTCTATGATATCGTACAGATACTGTGCCATCCTTCCCTCAAACCACGGTCCCGCCGTCATACCCACATTGTAGATGCAGCCCGAGACCACGACGATCACAAGCGTCCATTTTTCCAGTCTAAGATAAGAACTAATCTTTTCTGGCTCCTGCACACTGCACGTCTGCTTCTTCATCTACAATCCCTCCCCTACAACTTTCCTGTCACATTTACAACTTCTCTGCGGCGCTCCCGTTTCATTCAAGCACTCGCCCTTTCCGTCCAACCCGCTTTTCTTCTGCCCGGATTCC
>CAJLGN010000147.1 GCA_905206195.1 uncultured Roseburia sp. | reverse complement strand
GGATTATCCACAGATGAAAGTGCGTGACGCCTTCCATGAATGCCGCCGGCTCATGAGAGGTAACAGACGACGGCTGCTTGGCATTCTTTTTAGCTTTCTTGGGTGGGGCATCCTCATTCTTTGCTCTCTCGGTATTGCGTCCTTGTGGGCAAGTCCCTATATGCCCCAGACCCTGATCATCTTTTATCTCGATTGTACCGGCGAGCTCGACAGACTTCCAATCCGGGAATACAATGCTCAGACACGCCGGTTCTCCAATCCGTTTTTTTGATACCCCATACGCACTTTCCTATTTCGGAGGTGCGTATTTATATGCCCCGGCGACGCGCGGTTACGGCGCCTCCGGAAGGCGGTATAAATCACAATTATATTTTTTAGAAGGAGTTCTATTATGAATGAAAAAGACACAGCAATCCGGGATGCCCGCACTCTCGGCACCCCCAAAATGTTAATTCTCGGTCTACAGCACATGTTCGCCATGTTCGGCGCAACGATTCTGGTTCCGATTCTCGTGAACAGCTACTTCGGCGAGGATGTTCTGCACGTGCAGGTCACACTGATCTGTGCGGGACTTGGAACCCTGTTTTTCCACGTCTGCGCCAAATTTAAGGTGCCCGCTTTCCTCGGCTCCTCATTCGCCTTTCTCGGCGGCTTCGCCACAATCGCGAATATGGACGCCGGAGTGTTCGCCGATATGTCAAATGCGGACAAGCTTTCTTACGCCTGCGGCGGCATCGTGGTGGCAGGGCTTTTGTACCTCGTGCTCGCACTGATTATCAAGCTCGCCGGGGTCAAAAAAGTCATGCGTTTCCTGCCGCCCGTCGTGACAGGTCCAATCATTATCTGCATCGGTTTAAGCCTCGCAGGCTCGGCAGTTAGCAATGCTTCGACCAACTGGCTTCTGGCGCTGATCGCCCTGGCCACGATCATCATTTTCAACATCTGGGGGAAAGGTATGTTTAAAATCATCCCAATCCTGATGGGCGTCGTTGTATCCTACGGAGCAGCCCTCCTTTTTCACTCTCTCGGCATGACAAACGCAGACGGTTCCGCGATCTTTGATTTTACCAATATCGCAAACGCAGCGTGGATCGGTCTTCCTGAGTTCTCACTGTGCAAATTCAACGTCTCCGCAGTTCTCGTGATGGCCCCCATTGCGCTCGCCACCATGATGGAGCACATCGGCGATATGTCCGCCATCTCCGCGACAGTCGGCGTGAATTACATGGAAGACCCAGGACTTCACCGCACCTTAATCGGAGATGGCCTGGCTACCTCCCTCTCCGCGATGGTGGGCGGCCCCGCCAACACCACCTACGGGGAAAATACCGGTGTACTCGAGCTGAGTCGCGTCTATGATCCCAAGGTTATTCGCATCGCTGCCTGCTATGCCATCCTCTTAAGTTTCATCCCGAAAATGGCGGACGTGATCGGCTCGATGCCCTCCGCGATTATCGGGGGTGTCAGCTTCATGCTGTACGGTATGATCTCTGCCATCGGTGTGCGAAATGTCGTGGAGAACCATGTGGACTTCACAAAATCGAGAAACCTGATCATCGCAGGCGTCATCTTCGTCTGCGGGCTCGGGTTCTCGGACGGTTTTACCTTCATGGTGGCCAAAACCCCCATCACCTTAACTTCACTTGCCATCGCTGCAATCTCCGGAATCCTCTTAAATGCGATTCTTCCCGGCAACGATTACCACTTTGGAAAAGATCTGAACGTCGATGCGAACCGGGGGATTGACATGAAACCAAATCTGCACGAAGATACAAGTTACAATGATGAGGAATCCTGATTTCTAAAACGACAGAGCTGCCGCAAAATGAGGATGATATTTACATTTTGCGACAGCTCTTTTCTTTTCAAATATAATGAATATTGATTACCCCGAAGTTCGCCGATCCGTTGATATAGAATACAGTATTGCTCGTACCGATGCTCCCCCCACCTCATTTATCGATCCAAATGAATGCTCCAGATTATTCTGGCTCTTCCACTCCTTTGGTACGTAAAGACGTGTTTCCCCAAAATTGTTCTCGACATTTACAACAGCAGATCCGGTCTGCACAATGGCGTTGTCAAAATAGACAGACAGCGAACCAAAATTATTTTCAATGCGCGCATTCTGGAAATCATCTGAATTAATATAGCGGATCGCCGATCCAAAATGATTTTCACACTGGATGTTGCTCCCACTGCACTGCTCTCCAGAGCTCGCCCCAAAGCTTTGGCTCCCGCACACATTGCCCTTCCTGTACAGCCTTTTCTTTCCTCCGTGAAACAAGAGCGAGAGTCCGATGCTTGCGAGAAGCGCAGCCCCCAGCACCGTCAGCGGTGTCAGTTCCTCGACCGCTATCCCCAGCGGTTCGTCATAAATGATGTAAAAAAATGCGAGAGAAAATAAAATCTGATAAAAATTCACACGCCGCACTCCCTCGATCAACGTCCAGATAAAAAATACCGACAGTACAATACTTAAGACGCCCAAATCCGGCAAAACCCCAAACTTGCTGACAACAATATAAACCGCTGCGAGGATGAAAAAAATCCCCCAAAATATTTTTCTACTCTTCATGATGTAACCTCTTTTCTTCTAATTTGCTGATTAACAGTTTGTAGTAATACCGTGACACATACACCTGCTTGTGTGTATTCTGAAACGCCACGACACTGGCGGCGGTGACATTGCGGTTAATAGAATAAATATGATTGATATTTAAAATGGTGGACTTGGATACCCGCATAAAAGCTCCTGGAAGTATATCCTCCAGTTCGTACAGCTTGTACCTTGTCCGGTAGGCCCCATCCTTCGTGTGGGCGCTGATTCCGCCCTCATCCGTCTCAAAGAACAGAATCTGGTCAAGCGGGAGGTAGTACTCCAGATTTCCTTTATAGAGCGGAAACTTCTGTGATATATTCACAACGTCGCTGACCGCCTTCTGGATCGATGCCACCTGCTCCGTCAATCCGCGGCAACGGATGATAACCTCATCCTCTGTGACACTCTCGTCCATCTCAATTCGTATTTTCATTGCTCCCTCATTCCCGCCCTAAATTTGTACTTTGGAATTCCTGCGGGTATTCCCTGGAAATTTCCGTTTGCCTGAATTTGGTATAAAAAAACAAACCTCCGATGTAAATAGTCTTACACCAAGAGGTTTGTTTTTTCATGTAAGTGGTAAGCTTTATAAACTTTTGAGAGTCTTCACACCCTGATCCAGATATATGTTCTCGACTTCTGCAAAGTTCCCCTGATCCGCCATTTCCGCATAGGATGGATCAAGTGGCAGCTTGCCAAACACCGGGATCCCAAACTCTCCTGCAGCTGCATCTACGTGACTCTCCCCAAACAGCTTGATTTTTTTCCCACAATCTGGACATTTGAGATAACTGAAATTTTCGACGATTCCGAGCACCGGAATATCCATCATCTCCGCCATGTTATACGCCTTTTTCACGATCATCTGCACCAACTCCTGCGGGGATGTCACAATCACAATCCCGTCGACCGGAAGGGACTGGAACACTGTGAGCGGCACATCCCCTGTTCCGGTTGGCATATCCACAAACAGATAATCGAGATCTCCCCAGACCGTCTCATTCCAGAACTGCTTCACCACGCCCGCGATCACAGGGCCTCTCCAGATGACAGGAGCTTCCTCATCCTCCAGCAGAAGATTGATGGATATCACCTTGATGCCGGTGGCGGTCTCCATTGGGATCATGCCCTCCTCACCGCCGTAAACTTGACCGTGGATTCCAAACATCTTCGGAATGGATGGTCCTGTGATGTCCGCATCCATAATGCCCACCTTATAGCCTTCCTTTGCCATCGCACAAGCCAAAGACGCTGTCACGAAGGATTTCCCGACACCGCCTTTTCCGCTTACAATGCCAATCACCTTTTTGACATTTGATGCCGCATTCATCGGCTCCTTCCCAATTCCATTTCCCTGTTTATTGCTCGGGCATCCCGCGCAGCTCGCTTTCGAGCAGGTGGATGCACTGCTGCATGTACTGTTTTCTGGCATTTTGCCCTCCTTATTATCCTCTATTTTACAAAATGTAAGTTCTGTAACTTTGGTTACTTTGGTTTCGCTGCTATTATACAACGTTTTATCATCTTTTCCAATAGATGCATCAAACAATCCTATAACTTTTTAAAACTTTTCTAAATAGAACTCAATCAAAAGACTCCCCGGAATCTGCCGGGGAGTCTTTTTCACCTATATTATGTATGCCTATTGCTAATGCAACGCCTTTTTTAGCGCCACAGAAATCGTCGCCCCTAGGACAAAGCATGCAAGTGCCTCCACTACTCCGTTTATTCCCACGAATGCGGCGACAAACGGAAGTACCTGCGTCATTCCAAATCGCTCGCGCATCGTACCCGCAAAGAGCACAACCAGCGCAACCATAAAAAATACTGTATTTAAAACCGGGCAGCAAAAATTGGAGATCGTCACTCTCGCTGCGGACGGAAGCTTCGTCTTACACATCCCTCGATAGATCATCCCCGTCAACCAGCCCTCCAAAATGCGGGTCGGCACACATACCAGGAAGGTAAAAAACGGATTCACCTCCAGTAAAATCGCTCCAAATGCGCTCATCCCAAAACACTGAATAAAACTCGTAATGCCAAATGCACCTCCCAGGATCGCCCCCGCCGTGGGCCCCAGCGTGACAGCTCCCACCGCCACCGGCACAACGATCAGTGTAATCTCAAGCCCAGCCGTCTTGATGTAGCCAATCGGGGTAAAAGCCATGAGTAGGATGATGGCAACGAAAAGTGCCAATTCCACAAGATATTTTGTGGAAAATTTTGTGGTCGAAATTTTCGACATGTTCATAGTCTCTTCCTCTTTTCTTATTAAATTGTCAGTATCGCATCACTTTGCACACTGCATGGACAGGTTCCGTAG
>CAJLGN010000146.1 GCA_905206195.1 uncultured Roseburia sp. | reverse complement strand
GGGTGTGGATATGGTGCTGATGCCGGAGGATTATGAGACGGCGTATAAGGGTGTGCTTGCCGCCGTGCATGACGGGACGCTCACCGAGGAGCGGATCAACGAGTCGGTGATTCGCATTCTGAAGATAAAATTGAAGATGGTACCGTAGAAGTGCATGAAAAAATAGGGACTCCATAAGATGGAACTGTAATCCTCGACATTTGCGCAGTTTCAATATAAAACGCCTCGGCTTATTTATATTGAAACTGCACAGAAGTGGTCGGTGAAACAGCACATCTTGTGGAGTCCCTATTTTTGCAATATTTACAGCGGGGACATCAGAATCTTGCCGCTGCCGCGGAATACATTTACAAGCCCTTCGCCGGACATAGCCGAACCCAGCAGGCTTTTGGAGGAGCGTTCCACCGTGAATTGGAGGGAGCTGCTCCATGCGATCGCCATGTTGCCGTCGATCTTGATCTCGTCATTGTCCACCTCGAACACGATGAGTTCTTCCATCGGAACCGGGCTCTCTAAGACAGCGAGACCGCTTCCGGTTAGGCAGAGGTTGAAGAGACCTTCACCTCCCAGCGCCGCGGAGGAGAGATTGCTTCTCGCCACCACACTCTGCTTGATTCTGCCGTCGCAGGCGAAGAATAAACCGTCCTCCAAGACCAGGCCGCCCCACTCCTCGACATTGATAAGGAGAATGTGCTTGTAGGTGGGTTCGAGCATCAGGAGACCATAGCCGTTGTACTCTGGCTTGGAGGTGGATTCTTTCGTCACCTTCGCGGCGAGCGCTTTTCCGAGGAAATCGCCGACGCCCTTCACGCCGGAACTCATTTGGATGTTGCCCCCGGTCCACTGCATGGCTCCCGCCTGCACGATCCACGGGGTGCCGTTTAGCTCGATTAAAACCTGGCGCTGGCGAAGATTCATCTCGGCTGCATAGTAAGCGCTGATCGCCGTCTGTGGTGTCACGCTCAAGTCGCGCTGATACTCAAAGACCTTCACGTTGCCCGCTGTGGCAATCTGCTTCATGTTTGGATTGTCGAATAAGTTTTTGCATTGAAACATATGGACACCTTCCTTTTTCGTTGACAGTTTATGTAATTCTTACTTTCCAGTATATAGAAAGTTTCTGCGAGAAGCAATTTAATTCCACCAAATACTTTCCATTTCGACAAAAAATTTGAAGAATATTTTTGTCAAAATTGGTTATAACAAAAATTGTACCATTTTTGCCAAAATCTATACAAAGAAACAAGTTCCGTTTTATGTTAAGATAGCGTTATGAAAGCACGTAAACTTGTATCTGAAAATTGGAGGAATGCGACAAATGAGAGAGATTTTTAATTTCAATACGAAATGGGCTTTTACCAAGGATGTGAATGAAGTACCGCAGAGTATGCCTGAGAAATGGTATTGGGTGACACTTCCACATTCCTGGAACGCGATCGACGGACAGGAGGGAGGTACCGACTACTACCGCGGAGTCTGCTACTACGCAAAAGAGGTTGAAAAAGTAGAGCTGCCGGAGGGTGAGCAGTACTATCTGGAGCTTCACGGAGCGAACTCCTCTGCCGATGTCTATGTCAACGGAAAGAAGCTGGCACATCACGACGGGGGCTATTCTACGTGGCGCGTAAATATTACAGAGGCGCTTGTAGACGGAAAGAATCTATTCGTGATTGCGGTGGACAACAGAGCAAATGATATCGTGTATCCGCAGAGTGCAGACTTTACATTCTACGGTGGACTTTACCGTGACGTGAACATCATCGCAGTGGACGATTCTCATTTTGATCTTGATTATTACGGTGGATCTGGCATTAAGGTGACACCGGAGGTCGAGGGGGGAGATGCCTCCGTTGAAGTGGAGGTATTCCTGACCAATGCAAAAGCAGACCAGAAGCTGGTATACAGGGTAAAGGACGCGCAGGGAAATGTGGTGGGGGAGACGGAATCCGCCGCGACACAGACCAAGGCTGTATTTGAGCTTCCTTCCGTACATTTATGGAACGGTAAGAAAGACCCGTACCTCTACACCGCAGAGGTTTTGCTTGTCGCGGGAGCGGAGGAGATCGACGCGGTGAGCTCCCGCTTCGGATGCCGTACCTTCCAGATCGACCCGGAGAGAGGATTTATCTTAAACGGTGAGGCGTATCCACTGCGCGGTGTTTCCCGTCATCAGGACAGATGGGGATTGGGCAACGCACTGCTTCCGGAGCATCACAGGGAGGATATGGAGCTGATCTGTGAGATGGGCGCAACCACGATCCGTCTGGCACATTATCAGCATGACCAGTATTTTTATGATCTGTGCGATGAGAGGGGACTTGTGATTTGGGCTGAGATTCCTTATATCTCCATGCATATGCCGACTGGACGTGAGAACACGATCTCCCAGATGAAAGAGTTGATCACGCAAAATTATAACCATCCGTCTATTGTCGTGTGGGGATTGTCCAACGAGATTACTATGGCAGGAAGCGAAGACCCAGATCTCATTGAGAACCACCATATTTTAAATGATCTGGTTCACGAGATGGATAAAACGAGGCTGACGACCATGGCGGTGGTATCCATGTGCGATATCCACGCGGAGTATATTCAGATCCCGGATACTGTATCCTACAACCATTACTTCGGATGGTATGGCGGGGATGTAGCCATGAACGGGCCGTGGTTTGACAACTTCCATAAAGAGTTCCCGAATATCCCGATCGGTGTCAGCGAGTACGGCTGCGAGGGGCTCAACTGGCATACATCCGATCCAAAGCAGGGCGATTACACCGAAGAATATCAGGCATATTACCATGAGGAATTAATAAAGCAGCTGTACACGAGACCATATCTGTGGGCAACCCATGTGTGGAACATGTTCGATTTTGGCGCAGATGCGAGAAATGAGGGCTGTGAGAACGGGCAGAATCACAAAGGGTTGATCACTTTCGACCGCAAGTACAAGAAGGATTCTTTCTATGCGTACAAGGCTTGGCTGTCCGACGAGCCGTTTGTGCACATCTGCGGTAAGCGCTATGTGGACCGTGTGGAGGATATGACAAAAGTTACTGTCTACTCGAATCTTCCGGAGGTGGAATTGTTTGCAAACGGCAGGAGTCTTGGCAGGCAGCAGTCCGAAGAGCATTTCTTCTACTTTGAGGTGCCGAATGTCGGGGAGACAGAATTGTCAGCGGTTGCTGAGGCGTGCAGGGACGAGAGCCATATCCGCAAGGTGGAGATCTTCAATGAGGCGTACCGCCTAAAGGAGAAAGGCGCGATATTAAACTGGTTTGATATCACGGAGGTGGCGGGATGCTATTCTCTAAATGATAAGATTTCGGATATCATGAAATCGGAGGCGGGCAAAGCGCTGATTATGGGTATGCTCGGAAAGATGATGCCGAAAAAAGAAGAAAATGACGGAAATCCTGCAAGTGTGGCAATGTCTAATCCGCAGATGCTCGAGATGCTTGGAAGCTTTACATTTGTTCGTCTCGTTGGCCTGATGGCAGGAATGACCGGCCCGGAGACGGCAATGACGAAGGAGGATCTCCTGGCAGTCAATGCTCAGCTGAACCAGATTCAGAGAGTGGAATAAAAGAATGGGCGTCTGTCGGAAAATGCGTTTCCAATTTGGGATTCTGGCCTCCTGTGTGGATAAGGCCAGATGAAATGAGTCTCGGGGTGTTTCTTGTCAGATAGGCTAAAAACAGAGTGTCGGCAGACATTTTGGGCAGCTCATTCCGACCGATTGCGCCACGCGCGGGGTGACATTCCCATTTCACGGCGGAACAGGCGCGTAAAATAGTGAATATCGGAGATACCGGATTGGATTGCGACATCCTGGATGGGGAGCGTGGTGCTCTTTAACAGCTTTTTCGCATATTCAATCCGGTTTTTGTTTACATAATCCGTGAGAGTCATCCCAACCTCTTTTTTGAAAAGGGTGGATAGATAGCTGGTGTTTAAGAAAAGCTCGTTCGCGAAGCGCTTGAGGCTCAAGTCTCCCGCGAGGCAGGCATCGACTGTCACGAGAATCTGGCGGATGGGAGCAGAGTAGGACGCCATGCTGCGCTTCTCAACGAGGTCACAGTAGCTTCTGACCATGTAGGGGGGGATGTCGGCCGTCTCCTCCACCGAATGGCATTGCTCGATCAGGCGGGCATAATTGCTGGACATTGCATCGATGTAAAACGGGTGCACGCCTGAGAGGTAGGCGGTGCGCCGCAGGAGGGAGTTCAGAGTAATCATCAGGTTCTTCTGATTGCGGAGCGCATTTTTTGTGCGGGGGACAAAGCGGAAAGAGGCGAGCAATTCCATGATGGACAGCGCCTGTGCCTCTCTGCCGCGCGCAATAGCGTCAAGCAGCGAATCCTCAATCCGATAGCGTTCCTCCAGAAGACGCATACTCAAAACGGAATCCTCGGGGACAAAAAAACGGTGCTTTTTCAGAAAATCTTCCCGACTTTCTAAGGTTTTAAGATCCAGATAACAGAAGGAGGGTGGCTGCGTGGAAAAGATGGCACTGTAGAGACGGCGCAAAAGTGCGGAGAAATGATTTTTGTCCGACAGGTGAGGGAGCGCACAGTAATATTCCTCCAGCTGTGGAAAAAGCGCCGGGGGAATTGCCATATTGTCCATGAAAGAATGAATATCGGACGCATGGATCTCCTTTGTCAGATAAGGCCCGACGAAAAGGAATTTCTTTTCGCTGGGAAACTGGAAAAAGGAGTATGAGGAAATTAAAGTGCCTGAGAATATGAAGGAACGGATGGAAGCATCTATAGAGAGAGCCAAAATGGAAAAGAGAAAAGTAAAAAAAGTAAAATTGTGGAAAACATGTGCAAGTGCAGCAGCGGTACTGGCCATTGTGCTGGTTCTTCCCAATACGAGCCAGACAGCAGCGGCAGCCATGCAGCAGATTCCGCTTCTGGGAAATCTGTTCAAAATCACAACCGTAAGAG
>CAJLGN010000145.1 GCA_905206195.1 uncultured Roseburia sp. | reverse complement strand
CGATACTGTTTTTTTAGATGTCCCTCCTCCCCATAGAGAAGATAGACCTGTTTTAAATTTCCTGTTTTGATAGCTTCGTCGATTGTTTTCATGAGATTATTCTAACACAAAGAAACCGGCGACTTCAAGCACCCACTTTTGCCACATCGATTGTTATTGAGTCAAATATCTTCTCACAAGAATCGCTCCATCCTTCCTCGTCAGCGTGATCTGTCCCGCCTCCATCGTGTAAAATACATCACTTCCAGCTCCCTCCATATGTGCGACGGCCTCCGCGCTCGGATGCCCGTAGCGGTTTTTCCGGGCACAGGAGATGACGGACACGGCCGGTTCAACCGCCTGCAAAAACGCTTCCGAATTGGAGTATTTTGATCCGTGATGCGCCGCCTTATAAAAGTCCGCCGAAAGTCTACCAACCTCCCACCGCTCCAAAAGCTCCATCTCCTGCGCAGCCCCGATATCCCCTGTGAATATCCCGGAAAAATCCCCCTCCTCGTAGCAAAATACCAGAGACGACGCGTTCTTATTCTCCGGCTGATCCCGCGCTTCCGGAAAAAGGACAGAGATCTCGGCCCCTCCAAAGTGCATGCGATCCCCGGCATTCAGATAGTACACCTCGGCTCCGGCGCGCTCGGCACATCCAAGCAGCTCCGCCAAAGCTTCATCCCGCACAGCCACCTCTGAAAACACGAGACGCCTGATGTCAAAGCCGGCCTCCAAAAGCTCCGTAAGCCCCGAGACATGATCCGCATCCGTGTGTGAAACCACCCAGCAGTCAATCCTCCGTGCACCCTTATATTTTAGAAACGGAAGAATCCGATACTCGCCCACCTTTCCGACATTGGAACTGCCGCCGTCCACAAAAATCGTATACCCCTGCCCCGTGCGCAGAAAACAGGCATCCCCCTGCCCCACATCCAGCACGTCAAGCTCAAATTCCGCGCGTGCTGGAGCGCACAACACCCCGAGCAGAGCCACCGCGGCAAGCAGGGCGCGCGCAACCGTCCCTGCGCGCCATCCGGCACAAGCACGCACATCCTCCCTCTCCCCCGTGTCGATCTTCCCCATGGAAAGCACGCGCACCCTGCGGTGTCCCAGCAGAGTCAATCCCACGAGCAGCGTATAGTAGACAAGCATCCGCCACATTTTCGGGCGCCCCGTAATCAACATTGCTCCCGGAAGCTCTGCACAGATTTGGCAGAGCAGATTGCACAATTCCAGCAGCTTCCCGCACGGAAAAAGGATGATTTCCGCAAGATGCTGAAACCACATCCCCAAAATCCCTCCCATCAGAGCGAGACACAAAAGGACTCCCATCATCGGCAGCACCAGCAGATTTAGGAGAACGGCATAGACAGGTATCTCATAATAGTACCACGCCGCAAGGGGCAGTGTCGCGAGATAGACTGCCGCTGCCCCAAAAATTTTTTCCAGACATTTTCCGGACCAATCCTCCCCGAAGCGGACGCTCCGACCAACCCACACAACCCCGATGATGGCCGTAAAAGAAAACAAAAATCCAGCGTCCCACAGCAAAAAAGGATTATCCCACAGCAAAAGCAGCGCAGCCACCCCAAGTGCACTGGGAGTGTCGTAGGTCCGCCCGATCGCCTGCGCCGCCAACAGAAGTAAAAACATCACGACAGAGCGGCGCACCGAGGTTCCCATCCCCACCATCGTCCCGTAAGCGCACACAATTCCTCCCGCCAGGATTCCGGCGCTTGCGTACCCCAGTCCCCTCTTTCGCAGGAATCGGTACAATGTCATCCCAATCACGGAGATATGTAAACCGGAAATGGCGAGAATGTGAGAAATACCACCAACCTGATACAGTTGCTTGACTCGCGAGTCCAACAGATCTTTATCCCCCAGTACCATCGTCGTCACGATGCCACAAGCCTCGCTGTCCATAGTGCTTTGGTAGATCTCCTTCAAGCGCAGGCGAAGCCGCCAGAGCGCCTCGCGCCACCCATTTTTCGCTCCGTGCACGTCGCGAATCTGGATATCTTTGATCTTAAAATCTGTCTTTTGCGCCTCATAGAAGGATTTTGCATCGAAATTCCCCTCATTTACCGCACTTTCCCACAATTCAACTGTTCCGTCTAAAACAAGGATTTGCCCGATGGAAGATACATCGGAATCAGAATACACTAGAATCCGGTTACAGGAAACCGGCACTTTTTTTGATTGCTCTTTTTGATACAGTCCTATGACACAGGACTCAAGCTCATAGATATATTGATTATTCTTTACTTGCTTTTCGGCCAGCCTCCCCTGCACCGAAAGCTGCATGCCCTCTTCCAGATAGGGCAGATATTCTGCCCGAAATGCACACTCTGTGCGATATTGCGCCCGCCCCGCCAAAAACATCAGCGCAAACAAACCCATGCGCAGTGCAATCGTTCCTGATCTGCTCATCTCCCCCAGCGCCGCTTTTATGCGGCGGCGCCAGAGCCAAAAGATTACGCTTCCTCCAGCGATCACTGTCAGCGAAAATCCAATGTGACCGCCATGCGCCGCAACCCATATGCCAAGAAGAAAACATGCCGCCATTCCACAAAATGGTCTTCGCAACATGCTACTTTCCTTCCGTCCCCTTCTCCGTCACCACCTTGGCACCGCTCTCCACATAGTCCAGATTGCGGTCATACATCTCACTCAAAAGATAATTGTCACGGTACACCCCGCTGGTGTCACCATTCACAGCAATCTGCACCTTACTGACGGTCGGCACCTCCGTCAAAGAGTTTACGATGGAATAGATGACGATGGCTTCATTTACTTTATAATCCTGGTTTCGAAATCCCTCATCCAGGCTGACATAACATACGCCGTCCACCACGGACACCGTCACCAACTTTGTCCCCTGCGGTATCGCTGACTGCGCACCCGATACGGACGGTCCCTCCAGCAGCTGCTCGACGATCAGCTTCTCCACAGAAATATTGCTGCTGTAATAGACATCCTGCCGCACCTCCTTCACCAGACCGTTGCCCTCACCATTTGAAAAGTAGAGCGTGAGTGTCGCATTCTGGATCGAGTTGATCTGCTCCCCCGGGTTCTCAACAAAGCTGTCCTGATACATACTGCCCACGAGATTTCCCTTCGCATCTGTAAGCGGGGCATCCCCGATATAGAAGGCGACGCACTCCACACCCTTGATCTGGATCATAGTGCGAACCACCGCGGCCCTGCACAGCACCTCCTCCACCGCATTCATCTTTCGGTAATCCTCATCAAAATGCAGTGTCAAAAGCACGCCATCCAGCGAATAATTTACGACCTCGACCTCATTTGGAATCGGTTTGCGGTATTCCACTCCATCGGCATCCGCGGACAGTGCCGCCAAAAATTCCCGTATCATGCCATCGGCATCCGATGCCTTTGGATCATACGCCACCTCAACGATTCTGCTCTTTTCTTTGTTCAAATATTCAATATGATAAGCGCTCTGCTCCGCTTCTCCTCCGCAGCCTGCCATGGCAAACAGCAAAACCACAACAAAAACCAGACAAAACCCTTTGACATTCCGGCCCATACCGCTTCTCCCATCTAAGAAATATAGTTGAGGGGTATCCTCACATTAAAAATGGTTCCCTCTCCCTCCGTGCTAAATACCTTGATCGCACCCCTGTGCATCAAAACTGCACTTCTGGTAATCGCAAGTCCAAGCCCCGTCCCTCCAATCTCTCTTGAATGGGACTTGTCCACGCGATAAAAACGCTCGTAGATGTGCTCTAAGGACTCCTCCGGAATCCCCATTCCCGAATCCTCCACCTTCAGATAAAAATACTGATGATCCGCATTCAGGGACACATGCACCCATCCGTCCTCCCGGTTGTACTTGATACCGTTCTCGATCAAGTTGGTAAAGGCCAGCGTAATCTTGACCTCATCCACATCCGCGCTCACCGGGCGGAAACTCTCTAGGACAAGCTCCACCTTCTGCCTATCTGCAATCGGCGCCAGCCGCTTTAATATCTGCTCCAACAGCTCATTGATGTTGACATTGGAGATATTCAGATCCGTTGCAGACTTATCCATCTTCACCAGCGAGAGCAGATCATTGATAATCTTTGTCTCGCGATCCACCTCATTTCCAATGTCCATCATAAACTCCTGATACAGCTCAACCGGCGCGTCCTCCATACTGTTAATGGAATCTGCCAGAACCTTCATGGACGTCAGAGGTGTCTTCAGCTCATGTGAAACGTTTGATACAAATTCCTGCCGCGACTCGTCCAAAAGCTTCATCCGCCCGAGCATCCCGTTAAACTTCTCACAGATTCTAGCCGTCTCCGTATAATCGTTGACAGCCAGCGCGTCCTCACCATATCCCGTCTGAATCTCCGCAATGGACCTTGAAATCTTGTGGAGCGGCATGATCAGGCGCGATGCGGCAATGAATCCCACAATTGCAATGAAAAAAACGCAGATGAGCTCCATCACCATCGTGTTTCGCGCCAGATACTCCAGGTTCAGATTGATGCTGTCCGTAGATACGCTCACCAGCATCACGCCCATGGTCCGCTTCAACTCCGCATCGGCGGTCACCCCGATCAGCGGAACCGTCAGCTCAATATAGCGATTGTCCGAATCATATTTTATAATTTCATCTCCGCGAAAACTTCGGATCACCTCCTCCGAGATGATCGTCTTGCCGGCGTCAAGATCATATGTATCTCTCACGATGCGAAAGTTCTCATCGACAATCAGTACACGCCCATCATAGATCGTAGAAAGCTGATCCATCTGTGCGTTAATGATGGCCGTGACCTCCTCATTATTTAGATAATCACTGGAAATAATCTGATTCGCCAGAATTTTGGCCTGACTTAAAATCTCACTCGTTTTGATGAAAACCGCGCGATTCTCATAAGAAGTGAGCATCCCGACACGAAGCAGGATGCAAGGATATCCGCCAGCGCCAGACCGATGGCACCCGCCAAGCCGCCGGATACAC
>CAJLGN010000144.1 GCA_905206195.1 uncultured Roseburia sp. | reverse complement strand
GTGATGGCCACCTATATTCTGTACCGGGGCATCCAAAGATGCGGCGGGTGCGTTGAGGCAAGAATACCCGATCGGAAGAAAGATGGATACGGAATCAACGCGCACCTGATCGACGAGGCGTCCGCGGAGGGGGTGGAGGTGATTGTCACCTGCGACAACGGCATCTCAGCCATCGGGGAGATCGCACACGCGAAGGAGCTTGGGATGACAGTTCTCGTCACTGACCACCATGAGATTCCCTACATAGAGGATGGGGGAGAGCGCGTGTACCGGCGCAGTGCGGCGGACGCGATCGTAAATCCAAAGCAGCCCGGGTGCGAGTACCCGTACAAGGGGCTCTGCGGTGCTGCGGTTGCATGGAAGGTAGTCCAGCTGCTATATGAGCGCTGCAAAGTGCCGGTGGAGGAGGCGTTTGTACTCCTGGAAAATGTCGCATTTGCGACGGTCGGGGACGTCATGGATCTGACCGATGAGAATCGGATTCTGGTGCGCGAGGGACTCCTGCGGATGCGGCGGAGCCAAAACTACGGTATGCGGGCGCTGATTCTCAAAAATGAGCTTTCAATGGAACAGATCAGTGCTTATCACATCGGATTTGTGCTGGGACCGTGTGTCAATGCCAGCGGAAGGCTGGAGACAGCTCGCATTGCTTTGGATTTATTCTTGCAAAATAATGAGAGTGATGCAGGAAAAATTGCAGAAGAGCTGATAGACTTGAATGCGCAGAGAAAGGACATGACTGCGGAGGGGGTCGAGGAAGCCAGGCGGATGGTGGAGGCGGGAGGAGCCGGGGAGAAAGTGCTGGTGCTCTTTTTGCCGGATGTGCATGAGAGCCTCGCCGGGATCATCGCTGGCAGAATCCGGGAGTTCTACCACAAGCCGGTGTTTGTACTCACCAGGGGCGAGGCCAGAATCAAGGGATCCGGGCGCTCCATCGAGCAGTATTCGATGTACGAGGAGCTCTGCAAATGCAGCGCGCTTTTTGCAAAGTTTGGCGGGCATCCCATGGCGGCGGGGCTCTCGCTGTGCGGAGACAATGTAGATGAATTTCGTGAAAAAATAAATGCGTGCTGTGAATTGACAGAAGAGGATTTTATCCCTAAGATAAAGATAGACATTGCGCTGCCGGCAGCGTATCCGACCGGTGCGCTGGTGCGGGAGCTGTCGCTGCTCGAGCCATTTGGTAAAGGAAACAGCAAACCGCAGTTCGCGGACAAAAATCTCGCCGTCGCCCGAGCGTATGTGGTGGGACGGAACCAGAATGTGCTAAAATTGGGGCTTGTCACGGAGACAGGAGCGCGCGTGGACGCAGTGTACTTTGGGGATGTCGATGTGTGGAAGTCCTACTATGCCGCAAAGTACGGCGCGCCTGCGGTGGAGGCTGCATTTCTCGGAAGGGAGAATGGCATACGGATGTCGATTGTCTATTATCCTGAAATCAACACATATCAGGGGGCGGAGAGCGTACAGTTGATCATTCGAAATTATCAGTAAACAAAGACCTGGAGGATAGAATATGTTTGGCGGAAGAAAAGAGAAGGCACTGGAGGAGCTGGCTGCTGTAAAAAGAGAGCTCGCACAGAAAAAGGAGCTGTTCGGCGAAGTTCTCGCATTCAGGGAGGATGTGTTTGAACAGTTTGCCCGGATGACAGCATCCAAGGCTCAGATGGAAAAAGACGTGGCGCAGGTGAAAGAGAATGTGCAGCACATCTACGAGCTTGCGGAGAACCAGGCTGCTGCTGCGGGGGATGTTCACAATGCTATGATAGAGATGAATAATGGTGTGGCGACATTTGACGCAAACCATTCCGTTTTTCTGGGGCAGATAAAGGCACAGAATGAGCGGGTGGTGGAGATTGTCGAGAGCAATAAGCATTTTACCACGCCGATGAAGTGCATCACCGAGATGCCGTCGGCGCTCAAGGAGGGGAATCAGGAGTTTGCAGCGCGCGCAAAGCGGATGGAGGAGTTGTCGAAGGATATGGCGATTCTCGCGCTGAATGCGGCGATTGAGGCAGGGAGAATGGGGGAGACAGCGGACCAGTTTGTCAATGCCGCTGAGGAGGTTCGCGTCTTTTCTGAGCAGTATGAGCAGGAGGCGGTCGGTTTGCAGGAGCAGATCGCGGCGTCGGATGCGAGGATCGCAGAGCTTGAGGAACAGGTGCGCCATTTAAATGAGCTTTTGAAGGAGAACAATATTTCTATGGGCAGGCTGTACAAGGAATGTATGCAGAACATGTCAGCGTATGAGGCAGGGCAGATTGGTCTGCGGGATCTGATCTCCGAATCACTGCTGGGCAGAATGGACGCACTGCAGCAGTCGGAGCGGGAAAACCTAAAAATTGAGGAGCGGATTTTACTTCGAATTGGGGATATTCAAGATGAACTGAAGGAGCAGATGGGGAGCGCGGATAATCTGGAGGGCATCTACAAGCAGATACAGCAGTCCGCCGAAAAGGGAGCAGCAGATTGAGCGCGGATGCAGGTTGCTGGATGTGACGTGCATTGTTTGCAGGGGCATCTGTGGAAGAAGGGATTGGTATGACAAAAGAAAAGGAGATTCGTTTTTTATCAGCAGATGGAAAGACAACGATTCACGGAGTGATGTGGGAACCAGAGCAGGGAGCGTACAGGGCGGTGCTGCAGATCACGCACGGCATGGTGGAGTACATTGAGCGGTACAGACCATTTGCCAGGTATCTGAACGACCAAGGGTTTTTGGTTGTGGGACATGATCATTTGGGGCATGGCGCGTCGGTCACCGCGGAGTCGGAGTGGGGGTTTTTTGCGGAGGAGAATCCAAGTGATGTCCTGATTGAGGATATGCACAGACTCCGCACATCGGTACAGGAGGAGCATAGAGAGCTGCCCTATTATATGCTCGGACACAGTATGGGATCGTATATGCTGCGCAAATATCTGTGTATTCATCCGGATGGGGTGAGCGGAGCAATTATCATGGGCACGGGATGTATGCCGGACGCCGCCATGAAGCTTGGAATTTTTTTGTGCAAAGTATTCGCGGTGTTTCGCGGGGGGCATCACCGCAGCCGGTTCATGCAATCCTTGTCCTACAGTAAACCGTACAGGAAATTCGATCTGTATGGGAAGGACTGCGCGAACAGCTGGCTCTCCCAAAATGTGGACAATGTAAAGGCGTATTACGCAGATCCGCGCTGTACGTTCCGATTCACGGTGAATGGCTACAGGGGGCTTATGGAGGCGGTACTTTTTGATAATCAGAAAGGGCACATCGCCAGGGCTCCCCAAAATCTTCCCCTGTTTTTGGTCTCAGGAGCGGAAGATCCGGTGGGGGACCTGGGCGAGGGGGTTAAGAGGGTCTATCATCTGTACAGGGAAGCGGGATTCACTGACCTTACATACAAGTTGTACGAGAACGACCGGCACGAGATATTGAACGAGCTGGACCGTGATCAAGTGTTTGCAGATATTGCGGCGTGGATGAATGTGCGGATTAAAAATTAGCGATTGACGGCGTGTTGTCCGAACAGAATCTTAAAATAATATGAAAAATAGATTTGGAAAAGGATGTCGGGTTGTTTTTCACATAGGTTCGTAGTAAAATAGGAACTTGTTTCAGAGAGCGTTTGAGACAAGGAGGAAAGCAAGTGAAAAATAATTTTAAAAGGATGATAAGCCTGCTGATGGCGGCTGTGATTTTTGTCGGGCCGAATCTCACGGCAGCGGCAGCTGAGACGGGAGGAAGTACACCGGCTGCTGGAAGTGCGGAGGCAGCGGGAGCGCAGGCGCCGGGGAGCGACGCGGCGGGAACCGGGGCAGGGACAGATCCGGCGGGAGCGCAGGCGCCGGGGAGCGATGCGGCGGGAACTGGAGCTGGGACAGATGCAACAGGAGGTGGAGCTGGGGCGGGAGCATCCGGCACAGATGCGGGAGTGCCGAGTGGAGGAAATGCCACAGACGCAGCCACGCCGGGGGCGGAAGGAACCGGGACCCAGAGCCCCAAGCCGCAGACGCCGCCTGTGCAGGGGGAGGTGCGCATGGATCAGACGCCGCCTGTGCAGGGGGAGGTCGTTGTGGATAAGAACAATGACAATGTTCAAATTCAGAAGAACGACAGACCGTACCTCGCGCTTGGTGCAGACCTCACGGAGCCACAGCGTACCACAGTGCTATCGATCATGGGAATTGATCCGGCGAATCTGTCCAATTACGATGTAGTATACATCACAAACGATGAGGAGCATAAGTATCTGGGCTCCTATATCAATGCGGCACAGATCGGAAGCAGATCTTTGTCATCCGTCGTAATTGTCCAGCGGGAAGCGGGAAGCGGACTGAATATCTCTACCAGCAACATTACCTACTGCACAGTCGGCATGTACAAGAATGCTTTGACCACTGCGGGGATTAAGGATGCGGATATCATCGTGGCAGGGCCGACCGGTATTTCCGGTACGGCGGCTCTCGTGGGAATTTTTAAGGCGTACCAGGAGATGACGGGTGAGAGCATCAACGATTCTGTGGTGGACGCCGCGCTCAACGAGCTTGTCGTGACAGGTGAGCTCGCGGCATCTCTCGAGGGAGTGACAAACGAGGAGGTCGAGGAATTTATCGCTTACATCAAATCTGTGATCGCAGAAAATGATCTCAAGGATGAGGCGAGTATCAACAAGGCAATTGACGATGCATGTAAGAAATATGGGGTGACCTTAACGGACGCGGAGCGTCAGCAGATTGTGGATCTGCTCGTGAAGATCACATCGCTTGGGATTGATCTAAACGGTCTGGTGGACTATGCGTCCTCCCTGTACAACTCCTTTAAAAATGGTGATGGGAGTGGCATATTCGCATCTATAGGTGATTTCTTCACGAACGCCTTCCAGGCAGTTGCAGACTTTTTCAAAGGACTTTTTTCGTAGGGTAGACGCGCACTTTGCTTTTGTTTCTGCTCTCAGAGAGATTGGGAAGGGACGTTTCGATATTGTGCGTGTCAGATAGTTGGAATTAA
>CAJLGN010000143.1 GCA_905206195.1 uncultured Roseburia sp. | reverse complement strand
AAGAAAAAATCAGAGAGGGGACTATTACGGATAGAGACCGGGTACCCTCTTGCTGTGAATGAGAGGATCACGAAATGATAAAGGCGATTATGAACGGTTGTAACGGAAGAATGGGTCAGGTCATCACCGCAATCTGCAAGGAGGATCCGGAGATTGAGATTGTGGCGGGCGTGGATCTCTACGATGGAATAAAAAATGACTATCCTGTATTTCCGAATATTTCAGTCTGCGATGTGAAGGCGGACGTCATCATCGATTTTTCCAACGCGAAGGCGGTGGACGATCTGTTGATTTACAGCGCGGACAAACAGATTTCGGTTGTGCTTTGTACCACGGGGCTGTCCGAGGAGCAATTAAAGCGCGCGGGGGAGGTTGCCGGTAAGACGGCGGTTTTAAAGTCGGCGAACATGTCGCTCGGGATCAATATGCTGATGGAGCTGTTAAAGCAGGCGGCAGTGATTTTAGCTCCGGCTGGTTTTGACATGGAGATTGTTGAGAAGCACCACAACCAGAAGCTCGACGCGCCCAGTGGCACGGCGCTCGCGCTCGCGGACTCTATGAATGAGGCGTTAAGCGGTGCGTACACTTACAAATACGACAGGAGTCAGGAGAGAAAGAGGAGAGATTTACGCGAGATCGGAATCTCCGCGGTGCGCGGCGGCAATATCGTCGGTGAGCACGAGGTCATCTTTGCAGGGCTTGACGAGGTGATCACCTTTGAACACACAGCGTACTCCAGAAGTGTCTTTGGAAAGGGCGCCGTGCAGGCGGCAAAATTCTTGGCAGGGAAACCGGCGGGATTTTATGATATGAGCGATGTCATTAAAGCGACGATGGCGGGGGAGTAGACCGCACTATATTTGCTGGCAGATGTCTGTATCATTTTGTGAGGATGTCTTATAATAGGAGGGGGTGGAGATGGAAAAAAATATGGAGTCGAAGGATTTAAGGTACTTAAAGAGTTTGTCCAATCAGTATCCGACGGTTGCGGCAGCGGCGACGGAGATTATCAACCAGCAGGCGATTTTAAGTCTTCCGAAGGGGACGGAGCATTTTATCACCGACATTCACGGGGAGTACGACCAGTTTCGGCATATCTTAAAAAACGGCTCCGGGGCGATTCGGCGCAAGATCGAGGATGAATTTGGCAATGCCATCAGTGCGGGGGAGAAGAGGGCAGTCGCGACTCTGATTTACTATCCGGAGCTGAAAATGGAGCAGATAGTAAAGACGGAGGAGAACATGGAGGACTGGTACAAGGTGTCGCTGTACCGCCTGATTCGAATTTGTAAGAGTGCGTCCTCCAAGTACACACGCTCCAAAGTGCGCAAGGCTCTGCCGAAGGATTTTGCCTATGTCATCGAAGAACTTTTGACGGGACGCCCAGATATTTCTGATCAGGAAGCATATTATAATGAAATTATCAACTCGGTCATCCGCACGGGGAGAGCGTCCGAGCTCATCGTGGCATTCTGTAATCTGATCAGGCGGCTGGTCGTGGATCATCTCCATGTGGTGGGCGATATTTTTGACCGGGGACCTTACCCGAATCTGGTGATGGACACGCTCATGAATCACCATTCCGTGGATGTCCAGTGGGGCAATCACGATGTGTACTGGATGGGCGCGGCAGCGGGCAGTCAGGCATGTATCTGCAATGTGATCCGCATCTCCGCCAAGTATGGGAATCTAAACTTGCTGGAGGACGGCTACGGCATCAATCTGGTGCCGCTGGCACGGCTTGCGATGAGCAAGTACGAGAAGGATCCCTGCACCTGCTTTAAGTTGGATTACAGGGAGGATGAGTACGATGTGCGGGACGCGATGCTGGATGAGAAAATGCACAAGGCCATCACGGTGATACAGTTTAAGCTGGAAGGGCAATTGATCAAAAGGCATCCCGAATATGATATGGATCAGAGGCTGCTTTTGGACAAAATTGATATTGCGCGGGGCGTGGTCTGCGTCGAGGGGGGCGAGTATCCCATGAAGGACGCCCATTTCCCCACGATCGACTGGGACGACCCCTACGCGCTCTCGCCGGAGGAGTCCGATATGATGGAGCGCATCACGATGGCATTTTTAAACTGTGAGAAGTTGCAGCGGCACGTGCGATTTTTGTACACGCGGGGCAGCCTCTACAAAGTCTACAACGGCAATCTTTTGTACCACGGTTGCGTGCCAATGAATGCGGACGGCAGTTTTACCAGCGTCGATGTGTACGGGAAAAAGTACGCCGGGAAGGCGCTCTATGATATTCTTGAAAACTATGCAAGAAAGGGCTATTACGCCATCGACCCTGAGGAGAAGAAAAAGGGACTTGACATTCTCTGGTTTATCTGGGAGAATCAGAATTCGCCGGTGTTTGGAAAGGACAAGATGACGACTTTTGAGCGCTATTTTGTGGCGGACAAAAGGACCCATGAGGAGCCGAAGAATCCGTACTATCATCTGTTGGAGAAAGAGGAGATCGTGAACCGGATTCTGGCGGAGTTTGGGCTGGACGGTGGCGAGGCGCACATCATCAACGGGCATATCCCGGTGGAGGCAAAGCGGGGGGAGTCGCCGATAAAGTGCAACGGAAAGCTTCTGATCATCGACGGGGGATTTTCCAAGGCGTATCAGGAGAAGACGGGAATCGCAGGTTACACGCTGATTTACAATTCCTACGGTCTGGTTTTGGCGGCGCATGAACCCTTTGAATCCGTGGAAAAGGCAGTGCAGGATGGGAGTGATATCGTGTCGCAGACAATTCTCGTGCAGCATGTCGTCAAGCGCAAGACGGTCGCAGATACCGATATCGGAAGGGAGCTAAAGACAAGTATACAGGAGCTGGAGACGCTGCTTTTGGCATACAGGAACGGCGTTCTGGTGGAAAAAAATATAGAGGAGTAGAAATATGTTTATAGGAAATCATTTGACCGCATCGAAGGGCTTCGCCGCAATGGGAAAAATGGCGATGGCGCTCGGCGGCAATACATTTGCATTTTTTACGAGAAACCCAAGAGGGGGCAAAGCGAAGGAGATCGACCCGGCGGACGCCGAAAAACTTATGCATCTCCTCGCCGAGGAGGATTTTGGAAGGGTGGTTGCACACGCGCCCTACACGATGAATCTCTGCGCCGCAAAGGAGGATATCAGACAGTTTTCGAGGGAGATGATCGCGGACGATTTAAAGAGAATGGAATACACTCCGGGCAATTTTTATAATTTCCATCCGGGATCCCATGTGGGACAGGGGGCGGAGGTCGGAATCGAGCTGATCGCGGATGCCCTCAATGCAGTGCTCACCCCGGAGCAGACCACGACGGTGTTGCTCGAGACGATGGCGGGCAAGGGAAGCGAGGTTGGGCGAAGCTTTGAGGAGCTTCGGGCCATCATAGATCGGGTCGATCTTTCGGAGAAAATGGGCGTGTGCCTTGATACCTGCCACGTCTGGGATGGTGGTTATGATATCGTTGGGCACCTGGACGAGGTGCTTGAGGAGTTTGATCGGGTGATCGGTCTGGAGAGACTGCGTGCAGTGCATTTTAACGACAGTATGAATCCGTGTGGCGCGCACAAAGATCGGCACGCAAAGATCGGTGAGGGCTACATCGGTCTGGATGGAATGAGACGGGTGGCGACGCACCCACTGCTGGCGGGGCGGTCATTTATTTTGGAGACGCCGAATGATGATGCGGGGTATGCGCGAGAAATCGCACTCGTTCGGGAGTGGACAGAAGGATGAGGGAGTTTGTGACTGGGAGTGACTTGCAATGGTATCATTTTTACTTGCCATCATATATTTGGCGTTCATAAGTCTCGGGCTGCCGGACGCGGTTTTGGGTTCGGCATGGCCCGTCATGCACCGGGAGCTTGGGGTTGCCGTGTCAGGGCAGGGGGTCATTGCGATGATTATTTCGGGAGGGACGATCCTCTCGAGCATGATGAGCGGAACCCTTCTGCGCCGCTTCGGAACGGGAAGAGTGACGGCGGCAAGCGTGGGCATGACGGCGGCAGCACTGCTTGGCTTTTCGGGGGCGGACGCATTTTGGATGCTGTGCCTGTGGGCAGTTCCCTACGGTCTTGGAGCCGGCTCTGTGGACACGGCGCTCAACAATTTTGTGGCGCTGCACTACAGAGCGCACCACATGAACTGGCTGCACTGCTTCTGGGGTATCGGCGCGACCTTAGGTCCCTACATCATGGGTTATTGTCTTGGCATCGGACGCAGCTGGAATCAGGGCTACCGCGCGATCGCGTCGATACAGATTGTACTGACAGCGGGACTTCTCTTTTCACTTCCCCTGTGGAAAAAAGTAGAGACGCAGAGGGTGGAGGCAGAAAAACAGGAAAAAATCAGCGTGAAACGCCTGCTTGGACTTTCTGGGGCAAAGCAGATTCTTGTGGCATTTTTCTGTTACTGTTCTCTGGAGGCCACGACGGGGCTGTGGGGCAGCTCCTACTTTGTGATGGATCGGGGAATCGCGCCGGAGACAGCGGCAAAATGGGCGTCGATTTTTTATCTCGGCATCACTTTGGGCAGGTTTGTGTGCGGATTTTTATCGATGCGAATCCCCGGGAAAAATATGGTGCGGATGGGGCAGATTCTGATCATAGCAGGCATTTTTTTGATTTTGTTTCCAGGCGGCAACGTCCTGCTGGGAGCTGGATATATACTGATCGGACTCGGGTGTGCCCCGATTTATCCGGCCCTTCTCCATGAGACGCCGGAGAATTTTGGAAAAGATGTTTCACAGGGAATCATGGGGATGGAGATGGCGTGCGCCTATGTGGGCTCGACCCTCATGCCCCCATTTTTTGGTCTGATTGCGCAATATATCTCCATCGCGTGGTATCCGGTCTATCTGTTGGCGATCGCGTTTTTAATGGTGGTGATGACAGAGTACATCAGTCGAACGTTAAAAAGGGAGAGTCTCGAGGAGGCTTAGAGCTGAAGCGGAGGAAAACGCAAAAGTTCTTGCAATTCAAAACGCTGTGTGCTATACTTCGTATCACATGGATGCGCGAATTGTTTTCATGCAAATATTTGCCCACCAAGCGATTGGTTAAGCCCATACGGACAGGCGGGGCAGCTGCCG
>CAJLGN010000142.1 GCA_905206195.1 uncultured Roseburia sp. | reverse complement strand
CGCGCAGGCTTCAGGTGCCTGTGGTAGCAATACCGTGTGGGTTCAAGTCCCATCTCCTGCATATGATAGGAAGTCTCTTGAGGCTTCCTATTTTTGTGTTTGGGGAAAATGTCCCAATAAAAATATTAGGATAAATTTCAAAAAAATAAAGGAAATCCGGAAGTTACGCCGAATAGTTATCTATGTAGCCACTGTATGTGTATGAGGTTTGCCGCAGAGGGATATCCCTGTGACAAAAGAGGAGAAGATACATGTCGATACGTGAAGAGATAGAACGGATGGAGCGGGAGAACTTAAGTCCATACGCCACCTTAAGCGAGCGATCAAGGGGGCGGGAGGTGCAGGAGGATTCCTGTGATATCCGGCCAGTATTTCAGAGAGACCGCGACAGGATTCTGCACAGCAAGGCATTCCGGAGATTGAAGAACAAGACGCAGGTGTTTCTGACGCCAAAGGGCGATCATTACCGCACCAGATTGTCCCACACGCTGGAGGTCTCGCAGAATGCGAGAACGATCGCGAAGGCGCTGCGCCTGAATGAGGATTTGGTGGAGGCGATTGCCCTCGGGCATGATCTGGGGCACACCCCGTTTGGACATGCGGGCGAATATGTGCTAAATGGACTCTGCGAGGAGGGATTTCGCCACAACGAGCAGAGTGTCCGCACTGTCGAGAAGCTTGAGAAGAACGGGAAGGGTTTGAATCTGACCTGGGAGGTCAGGGACGGCATACGAAACCACCAGTCGGGTCTTAAGCCCAGCACGCTCGAGGGAAAAATTGTCCTCCTCTCCGACAAGATCGCCTATATCAATCACGATATCGACGACGCGATACGCGCGCAGGTGCTGACCGAGGAGGACATTCCTCTCGAACTGAAAAAGACTCTGGGATACACCACGAGACAGCGCCTGAATACATTGATACATAATATCATCATGAACAGCAGAGATACGGACGATATCGTCATGTCGCCGGAGATTGAGCAGGCGATGCGGGAGCTGCGGCGGTTTATGTTTGAAAACGTCTATAAGAACCCGGTCGCGAAGGGGGAGGAGTCCAAGGCCAAGGCGATGGTCGGACAGCTGTTCCACTACTATATGGATCACATCACCCTTCTGCCGGAGAAATACCTCAATATGATGGCGCAGGGCGAGACCAGGCAGCGGGTCGTCTGCGACTACATCGCGGGCATGACCGACCAGTATGCCATCGCCAAGTTCAGCGAATACTTTCTGCCCCAGGCATGGCAGGTGGATGGATACTGAGAGCAGAAGCCTGGGGCGTGCCCAGGCATGGCAGGTGGATGGATATTGAGAGCAGAAGCCTGGGGCGTGCCCAGGCATGGCAGGTGGATGGATATTGAGAGCAGAAGGCCCAATCTGTGCAGGAGCAGAGATTGGGGCATATGCTGTAATAGATGACTAGATTTTAGAAAGGAGCACAGAGATGCCATATTTTTCGGACGAAATCATAGAAGAAGTGCGCTCGCACAATGATATTGTCGATGTGATCTCGCAGTATGTGCGTCTTTCGAAGAAGGGGAGCACCTATTTTGGGCTCTGCCCTTTTCACAATGAGAAGACTGGATCTTTTTCTGTGTCCCCGAACAAGCAGATGTATTACTGTTTTGGATGCGGGGCCGGAGGAAATGTATTCACATTCCTGATGCAGTATGAGAACTTTACCTTCGGGGAGGCGATGGAGGCGCTGGCGGATCGGTCTGGCGTTGCGCTGCCCAAGCAGGAACTCTCAGAAGCGCAGCGCAGGGAGTCGGACAGGCGGGCGCGGCTGCTTGAGATCAACAAGGAGGCGGCAAAGTACTTTTTTCTGCTGTTGCGGAGTGACAGAGGGAGACAGGCGTACGCGTACTTTCAGAAGCGTGCGTTGTCTGAGGACACCATCAAGAAGTTTGGGCTGGGCTACTCGGATCAGTACAGCGATGATCTTTACCGCTATCTTAGGTCGAAGGGGTACGAGGATGAGATTTTGAAGGAATCGGGACTTGTGACGATTGATGAGCGGCGGGGGGGATACGACAAGTTCTGGAACCGGGCGATGTTCCCAATCATGGATGTACATAATAAGGTGATCGGCTTTGGCGGCAGAGTCATGGGGGAGGGTGAGCCGAAGTATTTAAACTCTCCCGAGACGAAGATTTTTGACAAGAGCCGCAATCTGTACGGGCTGAATTTGGCGCGCTCGACGAGGAAGCCGCAGCTGCTTTTGTGCGAGGGCTATATGGATGTGATTGCTTTGCACCAGGCTGGATTTGACAATGCGGTGGCGTCGCTTGGGACCGCGCTCACAAGCGGGCACGCCAATCTGCTCAAGCGCTACACCAAGGACGTGTATTTAACTTACGACAGTGATGGGGCGGGCGTGAGGGCGGCGCTGCGCGCCATTCCCATCCTAAAGGAGGTCGGGATTACCGCCAAGGTCGTCAACATGCAGCCCTACAAGGACCCGGATGAATTTATCAAGGCCGAGGGGGCCGCGGCGTATCAGGAGCGCATCGATCAAGCGGAGAACAGCTTTTTGTTTGAGGTGCGCAGCATAGAGCGGGAGCACGATATGCATGACCCCGAGAGCAAGACAGCTTTTTATAATGAAGTGGCGAAAAGGCTCTGCGGCTTTCACGAGAAGCTTGAGCGCGACAATTACATCGACGCGGTGGCAGCAAAATACATGATTGCGGTGGAGGATCTGCGCAGGCTGGTAAACCAGTATGGAATGAAAATCGGACTTGCAGGAGGGGGTGCAGGCAGCGGGCGCAGCGCAGAGTACGGGGGCGCGGCGTCGAGTGCGGGCGAGGGCGGACCTGGCCGGGGGAGGAAGAAGGAGGACGGTATGAGGCAGTCGCAGAAGCTGCTGCTCACGTGGCTCATCGAGGACACCGATTTGTTCTTAAAAATCAAGAAGTATATTGCTCCCCGTGATTTTACGGAAGAGATTTATCGCAGGGTGGCCGAGGTGTTGTTTGGCCAGTATGAGCAGAGCGGCGCGGTCAATCCGGCGAGAATTGTCAGCATGTTCGACAATGAGGAGGAACAGCGCGAGATCGCGGGCCTTTTTAACGCCACGATTCACGAGGTGGAGACAAAAAAAGACAGGGCAAAGGCGCTTAAGGAGACCATTGTCCGGGTCAAGGAGAACAGCATCAAGCACCGCTCGCGGGAGCTTGCGCCCACGGATATGGAGGGGCTGATGAAGCTGGTGGGGGACAAACGGGCGTTGGAGGAGCTGGAAAAAGCGCATATTTTCTAGTTTCGGAGGAACCTGTGGATTAAAATGAGTGATTAAGGACAAAATAGTAACGAACTATGAGAGGATGAAACAAAATGGCAAAAAAGAAAGAAAACATCGAAAATAAAGGTATTTGCGAGGAAAGCTTAGAGACTGTGAGGGAGGCGGACACTTCGGGAAGAGGGAAAGGAACCGAGGGAGAGGATTCTGTGGAGGCTGGTCAGGGCAGTGCGCAGGAGAAGTTCCAGGAAAAGCTAAAGGCGCTTCTCGCCCTGGCGAAAAAGAAAAAGAATATGCTGGAATACCAGGAGATCAGCGATTATTTTTCTGATATGCAGCTGGATGCCGAACAGTTTGAGCGCATTTTGGATTTCCTTGAGTCTAACAATATCGATGTGCTTCGCATTACGGATGACGATGTGGATGATGAAATGCTCCTCGAGGTGGAGGAGGAAGAGGAGATCGAGGTGGACAAGATCGATCTGTCTGTTCCGGACGGTGTGTCCATCGAGGATCCGGTTCGCATGTATCTAAAGGAGATCGGCAAGGTTCCGCTGCTCTCGGCGGAGGAGGAGATCGAACTCGCCAAGCGCATGGAGCTTGGCGATCAGGAGGCGAAGAAGCGACTCGCCGAGGCGAATCTGCGACTTGTCGTGAGCATTGCCAAGCGCTATGTGGGGCGGGGTATGCTGTTTTTGGATCTGATTCAGGAGGGAAATCTCGGTCTGATCAAGGCGGTGGAAAAGTTTGATTATCGGAAGGGGTACAAGTTCTCAACCTACGCGACATGGTGGATTCGCCAGGCGATCACCAGAGCCATCGCCGATCAGGCAAGAACTATCCGCATTCCGGTGCACATGGTGGAGACGATCAATAAGCTGATCCGTGTCAGCAGACAGCTTTTACAGGAGCTTGGGCGTGAGCCGGCCCCGGAGGAGATTGCGGAGGAGATGAATATGCCGGTGGAGCGCGTGCGCGAGATATTAAAGATCTCCCAGGAGCCGGTTTCTTTGGAGACCCCGATTGGCGAGGAGGAGGACAGTCATCTGGGCGACTTTATCCAGGATGACAATGTTCCGGTGCCGGCGGATGCGGCTGCGTTCACACTGCTAAAAGAGCAGCTCGAGGAGGTGCTTGGGACGCTGACTGAGCGCGAGCAGAAGGTTCTCACACTGCGCTTTGGGCTTGAGGATGGGCGCGCGCGAACACTCGAGGAAGTGGGGAAGGAATTCAACGTCACGCGCGAGCGCATCCGACAGATTGAGGCCAAGGCTCTGCGCAAGCTGCGCCACCCGAGCAGAAGCCGCAAATTAAAGGATTATCTGGAGTAATCATGGTGAGGCTATCAAAGCGCCTTGGTATGGCGGCATCGCTGGTTTGCACCGGAAATGTGCTCGCGGATGTCGGTACGGATCACGGATATGTACCGATTTATCTGCTCGAACAAAAAAGAATCCCGCGCGCGATCGCGATGGATGTAAACCGCGGTCCCATCGAGCGGGCGAGAGAGCACATTTGTATGTATGGGATGGAAGATTACATAGAGACCCGTCTCTCTGACGGCGTGGCGGCTCTCGCTCCGGGGGAGGCGGGCTCGATTCTCATCGCGGGGATGGGAGGCGGGCTCGTTGTGCACATTTTGCAGGCGGGGAGAGAGGTGTGCAGGAACGCAGGCGAGCTTGTGCTGCAGCCGCAGTCTGAGCTTTTCCGCGTCCGAAGTTTTCTGGAGGCGGAGGGGTATGTCGCGGACGCGGAGGAGATGATTGTGGAGGACGGAAAATATTATCCCATGATGCGGGTGCGCTATGCACCGCAGAAGGTTCGCGAAAACAGTGCGGTGTCT
>CAJLGN010000141.1 GCA_905206195.1 uncultured Roseburia sp. | reverse complement strand
GTTCCTGCATGCGGCTGTTATTACCGCCAGCCAAAATAATACCTATTGCCTTCATAATGAGTCACCTGCCTTAATAATTACTTCACCGCTCTCAAGAACCCCACCAGGATAATCCTCCTTGGTAGTGACGCCTGAAATCGCCGTGTTCTTTCCCGCAGAAACACCGTCCGGTACAATGGAATCCTCCCCGATTGTCACAAGTCCAAAAGAGTAAACACTCGGGTTTAACTTATTTGGAGCCTCCTCGCCAACGCCGAGCCCGACACCGCTTCCGACACTGCAACTCTCCGCAATGATCGCCTTATCGACCGTCGTATTCTCCCCGATTGTAGTTCCTCTCATAATGATAGAATCTCTGACGATCGTCCCAGCTCCGATAATAACGCCCGCTCCTACGACCGAGTTATGTACTTCCCCATAAATCTCAGACCCCGATCCGATAATGCTCTTTTCAACGACAGAGTTCGCAGCGAGGTATTGCGGCTCGATGATCTCGCTTCTCGTGTAGATCTTCCAATATTCCTCGTAAAGGTTGAACTCCGGAATGAGGTCGATCAACTCCATGTTCGCCTCCCAGTATGATCCAAGGGGTCCGACATCCTTCCAATATCCGTTGTACTCGTAAGCAAACAGCCGCTTGCCTCCCTGGTGGCAGTACGGGATAATGTGCTTTCCGAAATCGCATCCCGCCTGATCCTTCATCGCGTACAGCGCTTCCTTCAAGACATTCCAGCTGAAAATGTAGATCCCCATCGATGCCAAATTGCTGCGAGGCTCCTTTGGCTTCTCCTCAAAATCCATGATCTTCTTATTCTCATCCGCGATTACGATGCCAAACCGGCTCGCCTCCTCAAGCGATACAGGCATCGTTGCGATCGTGACATCCGCCTCATTCTCCTTGTGAAAATCGAGCATCACTTCATAATCCATTTTATAGATGTGATCCCCGGACAAGATCAGCACATACTCCGGGTTATACTGCTCCATATAATTCATGTTCTGGAATATCGCATTCGCCGTACCCGTGTACCACTCGCTGTTGTCACTCTTCTCATACGGCGGCAGAACCGTCACGCCCCCGCTGTTGCGATCCAAATCCCATGGAATGCCGATTCCGATATGCGTATTCAGACGCAGCGGCTGATACTGTGTGAGCACTCCGACCGTATCGATCCCCGAATTGATACAGTTACTGAGCGGAAAATCAATTATTCTGTACTTCCCGCCAAAGGCAACTGCCGGTTTTGCGACTCTCTCTGTGAGTACGCCCAATCTGCTTCCCTGACCCCCTGCTAACAGCATTGCTATCATTTCTTTTCGAATCACGTCTGTTCACCTCTCGTCTCTTTCTAGTCACTTTGTTCCTGATGAATCTATGCCAACTCCTCTTATCTTTTAAAATTATACCATAACTTGTCGACTATGTATATCATTTTACACAATTTTTTTCCTGTATTTTACTCTTTTTTGACATTTTATACAAATTATGGCAATTTTTTCCTATGTTATTTTCCACCTGTCGAAAAGATTTTATCCCAAAAGAATTTGCAAATTAATAATATAGGGTTATAATTAATAATAGTCGACTTTTATCAGCAGTCATTCCAGAAAACAGGCAGGTATTCATGATGTATAAAATTGATTTTAAGAACCCCATACATATTCATTTCATCGGGATCGGCGGGATCAGCATGAGCGGTCTTGCAGAGATCCTGTTCGAGGAGCACTTTACCATCTCCGGCTCGGACGCGAGAGAGTCCCAGCTGACCAGGCATCTGTGCGCCCTTGGGATTCAGGTCTTCTACGGACAGAAAGCCTCCAACATCCCAGATAGCACCGACCTTGTCGTCTACACCGCCGCGATCCAGCCGGATAACCCGGAATTTGCGGGCGCTCTCGCAAAGGGCATTCCGGCGATGACGCGCGCGGAGCTGCTCGGACAGATCATGGACAATTACCAGAATTCTATCGCTGTCGCCGGCACACACGGAAAGACGACCACCACGTCTATGATCAGCCAGATTCTCCTCACCGCAAAAAAAGATCCGACCATCACCGTCGGAGGCATTCTAAAAGCGATCGACGGCAATCTTCGGGTGGGCAAGTCCGACGTCTTTATCTCGGAGGCCTGCGAGTACACCAACAGCTTTCTGCACTTCTATCCAAAGTACAGCATCATTTTAAATGTGGAGGCAGAGCATCTCGACTTTTTTAAGGATATTCAGGACGTCCGCAATTCATTCCACGCGTTTGCCCAAAATACCAGAGAGGACGGCGTCATCATTCTAAACGGCGACATACCGGACTACAGGGAGCTCACCGCCGGCTTACGGCCATCTGTCACAACGTTCGGTCTCGGCGGCCACTGCGATTTTCACCCGGCAGATATCAGCTTTAACGAGAAGGCCTGCGCGACCTTCACCGCCATGTACCGCGACGAGGCGCTCATGACAGTCTCCTTAAATGTCCCAGGCATGCACAATGTGTCAAACGCCCTCTCCGCCATTGCACTTGCACTCGATCTGAAAATTCCAAAGGACGATATCCAAAAAGGACTTCTCGCTTTCGGGGGAGCGGATCGCCGCTTCCAATACAAGGGCTGCACAGGCGGCGTCACGATCATCGACGACTACGCGCACCATCCGACCGAGATTTCTGCCACTCTGACCGCCGCGAAAAACTATCCGCACAAACGCCTGGTACTCGCCTTCCAGCCGCACACGTACTCCAGAACCCGCGCCTTTTTGGACGATTTTGCTGAGGTTCTCTCCGCGGCTGACATCGTCGTTCTCTCGGACATCTACGCCGCCCGGGAGAAAAATATCTATGGTGTCAGCTCCAGGGACATCCTCGCAAGACTCAGGGAAAAGGGATGTGACTGCCATTATTTTCCTTCCTTTGAAGAGATTGAAAAATTTTTATTAAAAAATTGTATGAACGGCGATCTGTTGATAACTATGGGTGCCGGAGACATTGTAAATGTAGGCGAACATCTTTTAGGGCAATAATTTATCCACATTATCCACATTCAACCGGGGAAAACTTCAACCATTGAATGTGGATTTTTTTGTTTACATAAAGAATTTCGCTTGTCCCACAAAAAACTTTATTCCCGCGCTTTTTCTCTCTCCTCACCAGTTTCCATAATGCGGATACCCACAACTTATCCACACTGTCCACAATTCTTTGAAGCCTTGATTTTGCTGGGTTTGCGCTTGAATTGGTACTTCTCATCCCGGAATTCCTGTGCTATAATTCATGAGAATAATACGTCTGCCAGCAGACGCGCCGTCCACTGCGGCGCCACTTACAATCGTTATGAAAGAGAGTTATGATTCGTTATGGCCAAGATCACACTTCACAGTGACAATCAAAATTCTGCCACAAGTGTCTCCAATATTTTTATCGATGAATATATGTCCGACGCCAACGGAGAGTTCGTCAAAATCTATCTGTATCTGCTCCGTCTTATGAACGCCCCGGACACCGCTTTTTCCATCTCCTCCATCGCGGACAAGTTCGAGCACACGGAGGGGGACATCAAGCGCGCCCTTTGCTACTGGGAGCGCATGCGGCTGCTGCGCCTCGAGTACGACGACGCGCAGAATCTGACCGGCATCTGCCTGCTTGACTCCGCGCCCAGGGAGGGGGCATCTGCAGAATCCGCAGATATGACCGCAGCAGTCCCTGCGGGCTTCGCGGCATCTGGCGCCTCACCAGAGTCCGCTCTGCCTCAGGCGGCGCCGGGGGAGATAGCGGGCGCACCGCATGCCGCTCCCGAGAAGCGGAGCTATTCGCGGGACGATATCCGGCGCTTCCGCCAGGAAGATTCCATCGCAGAGCTATTCTTCATCGCCGAGCGCTATCTCGGGCGCATGTTGAATGACACGGCTGTGCAGACCATCCTCTACCTCTACGACGGTCTCGGATTTTCCACAGATCTGATTGAATATCTCATTGAAAGCTGCGTGAACAGCAGGCACACCAGCATCCGCTACATAGAAAAGACTGCCCTCCACTGGGCGGACAACCATATCACAACCGTCGAGGAGGCTAAGCTTGCCGACAGTATCCATGACAAAGCGTACTACGCCGTCATGAAGTCCTTTGGCATCGCCGGCAGAAATCTCGTTCCGGCGGAGGCAGCTCTGCTGAAAAAATGGACAACCGAGTACGCCTTTTCCGACGAACTGATCGCTGAGGCCTGCCAGCGCACCGTTTGCTCCATCCATCAGCCGAGCTTCCAGTATGCGGACTCCATCCTCACCGGATGGCACAAAAAACAGGTGCGAAGCTTCAGCGACCTGGCCGCGCTCGACACCGATCACCAGGCCAAGAAGAAGAGTACACCGGCAGCTCAGGGAGCGGCCGTGCTCTCCTCCAAAAATAAATTCAACAACTTCTCGCAGCGCTCCTACGATTACGACGAGCTCGAAAAGATGCTGCTGACCACCAATGTTCGCTAATTCCAGAAGGAGACACCCATGCCCTTAAACAATTCACAGTACGACGAGCTTATCCGTAAATATGACGCCAGACAACTCGCCAACCAGCGCGCTCTGGAAGCTCGGACGAAGGAGGCCTACGCGCGCATTCCACAGCTGAAAGAAATAGACGATGCGATCGCATCCTGCTCCGTCGCGCAGGCGAAACTTCTTCTGGACGGGGATGAGGATGCCATCGGGAGGCTTAAAAAGCAGATCGCATCCTGCCGAAGCAAAAGGGACACCCTGCTACAGCAGCATGGATTTGCCCCGGATTACTTTAAGCCAGTGTACACCTGCCCCGACTGCAAGGACACCGGCTACATCGGCCAAAAGCGCTGCCACTGCTTTGAGCAGGCTGCAATCGACTTAATTTACACGCAGTCAAACCTAAAAAACATTCTAAAAACTGAGAACTTTGACGCCTTCTCCTACGATTATTACTCCGACACAGATATCAATCCCGCCACCGGTCTATCGTCGCTTGCGACAGCGCGGGATGCTGTGCAGAGGTGCCACGATTTTATCGACAACTTCGGAGAAAGCTTTTTCAGGAAAAGAGGTTACGATTGTTGATACCATCAAATTAGACGGACTTACAAAAG
>CAJLGN010000140.1 GCA_905206195.1 uncultured Roseburia sp. | reverse complement strand
GCCTCCAGCCTGCACTCTTTGCGATAAGTATTTGCCATATGTTTCCTTTTTATACATGCTTCTGCAAAATTCAATGCGCAAACTGCCGGATGTAAAATCAGTGCAGCAGATGCATTTTCTTTGCAAGAGACACAAATGCCTGTCCTTTGGGGAAGCGCAGGATTTCGTGCTCGCTCAATCCCTTAAGGAGCAGCAAAAGCACCACATAGATGATTGCTCCTGCCATAATCGCAAAAATCGTTGCGATTATGTTCGCGCGCACAACATACAAAAACAGATGATACACGAGCCATACCACGACGCCCATCGCTGCGGACGCCAGAGCTGGAACGAGAAAGGTCTTGCGCACCTCATGCCGAAATCCACTGTATTTTCGAATTGATCTGGCATTTAAAATACACATAATCAGCCCGAACGCAGCGTTGGCGATGACAACACCGAAAATATTCAAATCCAATCCAAGCATCAGTCCCACCAAAAGGAGAAGATGGAGCACCAGCGCGATGAGCGCATTCTTGATCGGCTCCTTCATCCGGTTCATCCCCTGCAAAATCCCGTTTGAGAGCGTGGATAGGGAGAAAAACACGATGGAGATTGCGCCCACCTGTAAAATTCTCGCGGAAAGTTCTCTGTCATCCCGAAAAATCATCTGCAAAATCGGCGACTCAAGCACGCCCATACCGACGGCACACGGGAATGCAATCACCATGATAAAGCGGGTTGCCGTCGCAATCTGCCGCTTTGCCTCCCCGCGCTTTCCGTTGGCGTACGCGGCCGTGAGCGCCGGGACGCAAGAGGCCGCCAGGGAGGATGCAATCGCGATCGGGACGTTGATGAGCACCTGGTATTTTCCGGCATAGATACCGTTCCAGACGCTGTAATCACTCTTTGCGTAGCCCTGGAAAAACGCGATGTTTTTAAAAACAGCCTGATCGATCATCGTGTTGCAGTTGTAGATTGTACTGCTCATGAGCACCGGAATGATCGTGAGGATGAGAAGATGAAAAATTGACCCGTAGGAGTTGACCGCATTTTTCCGCTCCTTCCGCATCCGCTTCCGGAACACACGCAGGTAGATCACCATGACGAACGCAGAAAAAAGCAACGCCACAAGCGCGCCGACACCCGTTCCGATCGTTCCGCCTGCCGCACCGTAAGCAGCGCTGTAATTGGCCGGATCGCCGAGAAGCGCACCTGCCTTCTCCCCGTAGGAAAACAGGATGTACGCCGCCCAAACACTGACGACCGCGTTTGCGATCTGCTCTAAAATCTGCGACACGGCGCTTGGCATCATCGTGCCAAGTCCCTGAAAAAATCCGCGCATCACACCCAGGAGAGCGACGATAATGAGCACTGGCACAAGCGTCTTCACCGCAAAGATACTAAGCGGCGTCCGAAGAAGCGTCGACGTAATAAAATCTGCTCCGAAGAAAAGAATGAGTGCAGCGATCGTTCCCGAGATCAGGGCAAAAATCAGAGCACACTTTAAGATGCGGTAGACATTGCGCCGCCTGCCCTTGGAAATATTTGCTGAAACCAGCTTTGAGACCGCAAGCGGAAGACTGTAGGACGATATGATCAGTAAAATATTGTATATACTGTATGCGCTGGAATAATAATCGTTTCCGATATCCCCGATGATTCCGGTCAAGGGCACTCTGTAGATCAAACCGATGATGCGGCTGATGATGGATGCAATCGCCAGGATCGAACCCTGTACCAGAAAATTCGTGCTGTTTTTCTTTCTGCTATTACTCATAAAAAACCTCAATCTATCTGCTGTCTGCCACGCCTTTTACACTACTCTCTCAAAATGTGCATCGCATCCAGGATTTGCTTTTGCTTCTCCTCCATAAGCGCTGCCTCCTCCGGCGTCATGTGATCGTAACCAAACAGATGCAGCATACTATGTACAATCAAAAATGCATATTCCCGCCGCTCGCTGTGCCCGTAGGAGGCAGCTTGTTCCCGCACAAGCTCCACAGAGATCACAATGTCGCCGAGCATAATCTCCCCCGTATCCGGGTTAAAATTGTCCTCATAATCCTCTTCGAGGGCAGAAAAGTTCCCCGCCTCCCCGCAGAAGAGCATGGGAAATGACAGCACGTCAGTCGGTGCATCTATACCTCGATACTCCTCGTTAATTTCCTGAATGCCCGCATTGTCCGTGAGCGTTAGATTCACTTCCGCAGCGTAGGGAAAAGACTCGTGCTCCATCGCAAACTCCACCGTCTCCCGCGCAAGTTTCTCCCAGTCAAAATCAAAAGGGATATCGACTTCTTTTTGTATATTCAAACTCATACCACTCACGCTCTCCTCTCGAGCAATGCCTTTTCGTTCACAAGATATTCCCGAATTTTCAAAAACATATTCATGCTAAGCCCCGACTTGTCATAAAGCCCCTGCGCCGAAAAATCATTCAGAGTCTGGTAGATCACCATGTCCTGATTCCACTCGCTGGACATCGTCTGGGAATCGAGCACCTCGAGCTTCTTAATCAGCCCATCCACCATGTGGACAACCGCGGATTCCGTACTTGACGGCAGCTCCCTCTCCCCATTGTACTCGCTGATAATGCGAATGACATCCTCCGGAAAACATTCGCGCTGCGCAATGTGAACGCCGCCGTCCACGATGGATTCACCGTCCAGGATACCAATCCGGTAGTAAAACCCCGCGGCAGCACAGACAGATTCGTTCGCATCCACAAGACATGCACATTTTGCCGCCAGCGCTGACACTCTCTTTGCGTGCTCGTAATCCGCCTTCGAGAAATTGAACAGTTCACGGCTTACGGGATAGGCTTCGTCCAAAATATCGGACAGCATATCCAAAATCTCCACCTGCGATCGCGCCGCAATTTTGGGATAAAACATCAGCAGAAAAAGCAAGAGCACAAGCCCCTCCACAGCGCCGTACAAAAGGAGCTTTGTCGCCCCCTCCCTGTAGGTGAGATAGTAGAACATATACGGGAGGATTGCACACACAAAGAAAACGACAAGCCCGTACCAAAATTGCAGCTTCCTGTTTTCAAACGCCTCAGAAATCATACAGCCAAGAAGTGTCATCAGACAGTACAACACCAACTCTTGTGGATTTTTCCCAACGATAAGGCACAGAATCACATTCACGAAAACACCGACATACATAGCGATCTTTTGCGTGCCGAACGCGACCATAAAAATCGGTATCAAAATTGCAGGCTTTAAAAACTCCGGCAAAAAGGAACCCGCAATGGCAATTACCCACACGAACAAATACCCAAGCAGTACCCTCTGAAAGATTGTTTCCTTGTTTCCCGCTATCTTTTTTTGCATTCTGCCCTGCTCCAACACAAACATGAACAAAGCAAAAAACACCAGATCCACCGCAAGATAAATAACCATCTCATCCATAAAGCGCCCATGGAGAAACGAGAGAACCGCAGTAGAAACAAGTGTTATGAGCAACATCAAAACTATTTTTATAAAGCGCTTCGCCACCAACCGGTCATTCATCGCTCTCTCATCTCCTGTTTCTTTCCGGATGGTATGCCCCGTGCGCCCTGCGCCCTGCGGCCACGCTTTTTCTTCCAGCGGCAGACGCCTTTTTGCTCCGGTTCTCATAATCTTCGTAAGCCTTTACGATCTTTTGTACCACCGGGTGCCGCACGACATCCTGGCTTGTCAACTCACAGATACCAATCTCCTCCACCCGACCAAGTACCCGAAGCGCCACGTCAAGGCCGGACTGTGTATCCGGCGCAAGATCCTTTTGCGTGGCATCTCCTGTGATCACCGCCTTTGATCCAAAGCCGATGCGCGTGAGGAACATCTTCATCTGTGCCGACGTCGTATTCTGCGCCTCATCCAAAATGATAAACGCGTTGTCCAGCGTCCGTCCCCGCATGTACGCCAGCGGTGCGACCTCGATGAGCCCCTTCTCCATATTCTTCTGAAAGCTCTCGGCCCCCATAATCTGATAGAGCGCATCATAGAGCGGTCTTAAATAAGGATCGACCTTGCTCTGCAGATCACCGGGCAAGAATCCGAGCTTCTCCCCCGCCTCGATCGCCGGGCGCGTCAAGATGATTCTTCCCACCTCCTCATTTTTAAAGGCGGTGATCGCCATCGCCATCGCAAGATACGTCTTGCCGGTTCCAGCAGGTCCCATGCCAAAGACAATCATCTTTTGCCGGATCGCGTCCACGTAGGCCTTCTGCCCGAGCGTCTTGGGCTTCACAGGCTTTCCGTTCACCGTGTGGCAGATGCAGTCACGATCGATCTCGACAATCGCCGACTCCCGCTCCTCCTCCAAGAGTGCAAGGGCGTAGTTCACGTTTTGCTCCGTGATGACATTGCCCCGCCTCGACAACTCAATCAGCTGCAGGAACACCTGGGAGGCGCTCCTGCAGCGCTTTTCGTCGCCGATAAGCTTCATGCTCTCACCGCGCACCACGACAGTCACATTTAGCGTGCGCTCAATTTTCTTAATGTATGCATCAAACTGGCCAAACACATTTGCCATGTGGTCAGTCGGGATATTTAACGATATCTCAGTCAGACTCATCCGTACTCTGCCTTTCTTCACGCGTGATGTTCGTAATCTCCGTCGGCTGATAAGAAACAATGGATTCATAGACCTCGATATCTCCACTCACCACATATTTTTCAGCCACTTTTTTTATAATAACATTTTTTTGTACAATTTGAATACCTTTTTCTTCTAAATCTTTGAGATAATTGTTCAGATTCTTTGTGGCAATCTCGCGGACTTCCTCCTCCGTGCGCGTTTTTTCTACTTTTTTCATCTCCCGCCATGTCTGCTTCGTCATCCAGATGGGCAGATAAAAATTGTCTGTCACGTGTACCTGAACTGTGTCCGCAGTCATATTGTAACACTCGTACGCCCCCCGAAAGAACGGATTTTTGAGCACTCTGCCAAACAGTGCTACCTCATAGTTCTTCTTTGTATTCCCGGTCGGCACAGAGTCGGTATACTTCTCATCTATGACATCCTTGTAGGGATAGACCACCGGTGCGGACACAGCGGCGTCCGCACTGTGATAGAGATACTGCCCCGTCTCCCCGGCGTCATCGAGAAGCGCAAGGCGGC
>CAJLGN010000139.1 GCA_905206195.1 uncultured Roseburia sp. | reverse complement strand
CTATTTTATTGCCGGAAGGTCGCTTGCCCCAATGAAGCAGATCGCACAGACTGCGGCGCAGATCGGGCAGGGGCGCGATTTGAAAAGGCGGATCGCGCTGGGCGATGGGGACGATGAGCTCCACCAGCTTGCGAACACTTTCGACGCGATGTTCCAGAGGCTGGAGACCTCATTTGAGACGGAGCGGCAGTTCACCTCCGACGCTTCCCACGAGCTGCGCACACCCATGGCAGTGGTCATGGCGGAGTGCGAATATACGCTGGAGCAGCAGCGGGAGTGCAGCGAGTATGAGGATGCGCTGCGCGTCATTCACAGGCAGGGAAGAAAAATGTCGCGGCTGATTGCGGATATGCTGGCATTTACGAGGATGGAGCGCAAGGCGGACGACTTTAAGATGGAATGGTTCGACTTCTCAGAGTTGGTGCGGTCAGTCTGCGAGGACATGGAGCGTTTGCAGGATAAAAATATTTCGCTCACTTCCGATGTTGAGCCGAATATTGTGGTTGATGGGAACCGTGATCTGCTCGCGCGACTTCTGACGAACCTGATCAGCAACGCTTACCGGTACGGCAGAGAGAACGGGCATATCACCGTCACGCTTTCAAGCGACGGGAACGAGGCAGCCTTGTCCGTGGCGGACGACGGAATCGGCGTCCCAATGGAGGAGCAAGAAAAAATTTTTCTGCGCTTTTACCAGTCGGACGGCGCGCGGTCGAACGGTGGGACGGGGCTTGGACTTGCGATGGTTCGGGAGATTGCGGAGCTCCACCGGGGAAAAATCCTCGTTGAGAGTGTTCCTGGAAAGGGAAGTACATTTCTTTTTAAAATTTCAAAAAAATGAAAAACATTAATGCTCTTTTAATCTTTCCGTTTTATAGTAACATCAGAAAGGATGAAAGGAGCAATTTTGTATGAATATGAAAAAGATAAAGAATTTATTTGCAACACCGAAAAAAGCTATCGTGACATCTGTCTGCCTGGTCGGGGGACTTGGGATCATCGGGACAGGATCTGTGGTTACCGTGGGGGCGGTTGCTGAGAGCAACTCCATCGGCAAGATCGCGGCGGAGAACATTGCGCTCGCAGATGCGGGCGTCGAGTTCGCACAGGCGAGGATACAGCGGACGGAATTTGATTTTGAGAACGGTCACTATCTATATGAGGTGGAGTTTGCTGCGAACGGGGCGGAGTATGATTACCGGATCAAAGCGTCCGACGGAACGATTCTGGGAAGAGAGAGCAACTTGAAGGATGCAATGTCTGCAGGCGCACAGAGCGGACAGACTTCTGCGGCGAACACTGCCGGAAAAGCGGCAGCCAGCGGCAAACCGGCGGCGAACGGCGGGGTGATCAGCCTGGATGCAGCGAAAGAAAAAGCGCTGGCGGACGCAGGTGTAAAGGCGGCGGATGTGACATTCACGAGAGGATACCTGGACACCGACGACGGAATTTCTGTGTACGATGTAGAGTTTTACACGGCTGCCACGAAGTATGAATATGAAATCAAGGCAGAGAGTGGAGATGTCTACAGCAAGAGCGTAGAGCAGCCGATCAACAATACAGCGCAGAGCGGGACAGGAGGAGCAGCTGCGGGCAATGCTGCAATCAGCCTGGATACCGCGAAGGAAAAAGCGCTGGCGGACGCGGGCGTGAAAGCGGCGGATGTCACCTACACAAAGGGACAGCTCGACTGGGATGACGGCATTTCCATCTACGATATTGAGTTCTACACAGCCGACAGAGAGTACGAGTATGAGATCAACGCCACATCGGGAGCCGTACACAAAAAGAGCTCAGAGGCATTTCAGGTAGACGGAGCAGCTGGAGCAACGGTCAAGGCGCCGGCAGCGAATAATACGAAACCGGCGACAACCAATACGGCACCGGAAGCAAATAACACGACACCGGCACCGGCTGCAACCAATGCGAACACTGGTGCATATATCAGCGTGGACAATGCGAAATCCATCGCGGTGACACACGCAGGGTTATCGTTATCCGGCGTGACGTTTTCGAAGACTAAGCTTGACAATGATGACGGGCGTACGGAGTACGAGATTGAGTTTTATCAGGGCACAATGGAGTATGACTACACAATTGATGCAACGAGCGGCGCCGTCTTAGAGTACGATGTCGATTCCATCTATGATTGATCCGAAAATAGGCATAAAATATGTGCTGCAAAAGTTCATTTCTGGGCTATTCTGAAAATATGATTCAGAATAGCCTCTTTTTTGACGAAAGTATAAAAAGCTATGGTATTGCAAAACGAAATGTTATATCATAATGATTAAAAGAAGTGACAAGGAGCGATTAGGATGGGAAATGACTACAGAATTGAGACGAAGTGCATCCAGTCCGGATGGAAACCAAGCAGTGGGGAGCCAAGAGTTCTTCCAATTTATCAGAGCACGACGTTTAAATACGACGACAGCGAGCACATGGGAAAGCTTTTTGATCTGGAGGCGACGGGCTATTTCTACACCAGGCTTCAGAACCCGACCAACGATGCTGTGGCCGCCAAGATCACAGAGCTGGAGGGGGGAGTTGCCGGGATGCTGACCTCCTCGGGACAGGCGGCAAATTATTACGCTTTGTTCAATATCTGTGAGGCGGGAGATCATATTGTATGCTCCGGCTCGATCTACGGGGGAACGTTCAATTTGTTTGGCACAACGATGAAAAAACAGGGGGTGGAATGCACGTTTGTGGATCCGGATGCCCCCCGCAGCGAACTCGCCAGGGCTTTTCGGCCAAATACCAGAGCCGTGTTCGGTGAGACTGTCGGAAATCCGTCGATGGTTGTGCTGGATATTGAGAAGTTTGCGAAGCTGGCGCATGATCACGGTGTACCTCTGATTGTGGACAATACTTTTGCGACTCCGATCAACTGCAGACCGTTTGAGTGGGGAGCTGATATCGTGACACATTCGACGACGAAATATATGGATGGGCACGCGATGGCGGTGGGCGGCGCGATCATTGACTCCGGCAATTTTGATTGGATGGCGCACGCGGACAAGTTCCCGGGGCTGACGACGCCGGATGCGTCCTACCACGGGATTACATACGCCAAGAGGTTTGGAAAGGCCGCGTACATCACCAAGGCGACGGCGCAGCTGATGCGGGATCTCGGATCAATCCCGTCCCCGATGAATGCATTTCTTTTGAATGTCGGTCTGGAGACGCTCCATCTTAGGATGTCAAGGCACTGTGAGAATGCTACCCGTGTGGCAGAGTTTTTAAGCGCCCACGAAAAGGTGGCGTGGGTCAACTACCCCGGGCTCTCAGACAATCCCTATCACACGCTGGCCGGTAAGTATCTTCCGAACGGCACCTGCGGGGTGATGTCGTTTGGGATCAAGGGCGACAGAGATACGGCAGTTCGCTTTATGGATCGTTTAAAGCTGGTGGCGATCGTGACGCATGTCGCAGATGCCAGGACCTGCATTCTGCACCCTGCGAGCCACACACATCGTCAGATGACGGAGGAGCAGCTGCGCGCAGCCGGAATTTCCCCGGATATGATGCGTCTGTCCGTCGGAATTGAGCACGTGGATGATATCATCGAAGATTTAGAGCAGGCGCTGTCTGTAATCTAATAAAATACAGGAGGTTCGTTATGAAAAAGATTCTTTTTGCGGCATCGGAGTGTGTGCCCTTCATCAAGACGGGGGGACTTGCGGACGTGTGCGGTGCGCTTCCGAAAGCGTTCGATAAAAAGGAGTGGGATGTGCGCGTGGTAATTCCGAATTACAGCTGCATTCCGGAGAGATACCGAAGTCAGTTTGAGTATGTCACACATTTTTATATGAGTGTCGGCACCTACATCACCGACAAGTACGTCGGCGTATTCAAATATATCATGGACGGCATCACCTATTATTTTATCGATAATCAGGAGTATTTCACCTGTGATACGCCCTACGGGGATATCCGCTGTGATATCGAGAAGTTCTGTTTTTTTGACAAGGCGGTTCTGTCGATCTTAAAGCAGATTGGTTTCCGTCCGGATTTGATCCATTGTCACGACTGGGAGACCGGGCTGATACCGGTGTACCTTAAGAACGAATTTCAGGCGGATTCTTTTTACTGGGGCATGAAGTGTATGATCACCATCCACAATTTAAAATTTCAGGGCGTGTGGGATGTCAGGACTATGCAGGGACTCACCGGGTTTGCCGCGAGTCTGTTCACGCCGGATAAGCTGGAGTTTCAGAAAGATGCGAATATGCTAAAGGGAGGGCTTGTCTACGCCGATTATATCACGACGGTCAGTGATTCCTATGCAGATGAGATTCAGACGCAGTATTATGGGGAGGGCCTGGATGGTTTGCTCGCCGCGCGCCACTGCGATATGCAGGGAATTGTAAATGGAATTGACTACGGAGTTTACAATCCAGACACGGACAGCAGGATTTACACCAACTATAACGCCGGGACGTTCCGCAAGAAAAAGTATATGAACAAAGTCAAATTACAGGAGGAGCTCGGGCTTGCGGTAGATAAGAAGAAGTATGTGATCGGTTTGATTTCCCGCCTGACAGACCAGAAGGGGTTGGATCTGATCAATTATGCCATCGAGCGCATCGTGGATGACTACACGCAGCTGGTTGTGATCGGAACGGGGGATGTGCAGTATGAGAATATGTTCCGTCATTACGCGTGGAAGTATCCTGATCGAGTGTCGGCGAATATCTGCTACTCGGATGAACTGGCGCATAAACTGTACGCGGCGGCGGACGCCTTTTTGATGCCCTCCCGCTTTGAGCCGTGTGGGCTGACGCAGCTGATCTCATTCCGCTACGGGACGGTTCCGATTGTGCGTGAGACGGGCGGTCTCAAAGATACGGTGAAGCCCTTCAATGAATATGAGAATCAGGGGGACGGCTTTTCGTTTGCCAATTACAATGCGGATGAGATGTTGAATGTCATCAATTATTCCAAGCACATCTATTTTGATCGAAAGAAGCAGTGGAATCAGATGATTGACCGCGGAATGGCGAACGATTATTCATGGAACAATTCAAGGGGACGCTACGAGGGACTTTACCGCTATCTGCTCGGCGCGTATTGATTTTGCATAATTAAAGCAAAAGAGGTAGATAATAAGACAGGATGCATGCCGCATCC
>CAJLGN010000138.1 GCA_905206195.1 uncultured Roseburia sp. | reverse complement strand
CCTGATACGGATAATTTTGCCGCAGATGCGCGTAGTAATAATAGCGCTTTCCATCAAAACTGCGGACGCCAATCCGCCAGCCGCCATACTGATTCCAGCCAAGCGCCTCCACGATGCCGGACTCCACACTGACAATCGGCGTTCCCACCTGCCCCATCATATCGTGCCCAAGATGCTGCCTCCGATAACCGTAGCTTCTGGAAACTCCAAAATCATCATAATCGCTGTACGGAAATCCCTTCGCCACCGGTGAAAATGCCTTGAGCCCATACTGTTTCACATATTTCCCATCCGCGCTCTCCCGGATTTCATACTCCCCCACAAAACCGCCAAGAACCGCCGTATACGCCTCCTTGTAATAGGAAAAATGTTTCATGTCGCGCGTGGCTTCCTCCATCGTGGTCTCCTTCTCCTGTATGCGCTCCGCTATGACCCGAATATCCTCCACGGCTCCCACACCGAAATCTCCCCCATTTTTTGCAGCCGCGTAGGCGAGAAGATCGATCCAGTCCAGGTGAATCTCCTCCCCGTACGTGTCCACATCATAATCGTACGCCTTACAGAGCGCCTCGTAGGAAACATTAAAATCAACCCATTTGATATAGCCATCCCCGGTCGCCTCCAGGATTTCCCTCTCTCCAAACCGCCCCTTTCCCCAGAAAATCACTCCGACAGCCAGCAGCAAAGCCGCCTCCAGCACGATGGCAGCCTTGATTCTGCCATACCCACCACATTCTTTTCCGCCAAATTTTTGCCTCAGCTCTATCTTCATATCCCGCCACAGCACAATTTTTCTCTTCATTATATGAAAAAGGGAAAAGGACTATTAATCCTTTTCCCAAACCAAATGCAAAATAACAATGCCTAAGTTTGTCCGCACTTTTCACAGACACCGTAGAGTATAGAATTTTTGCATTCCAGCACAAAGCCGTGATCATTTTTAATGTGCTCCGAAATCTCATACATAAAATCGCACTCCAGATGTATGATGCACCCACACTTCACACACTTTAAATGCAGGTGTTCCTCGCACCGATGTCCAAGCTCCACATACTGATATGCCGCTTTTCCACCCTTCTCTGCCACATATTTAAGGAGGGTTCCCTCCTTTGCGAGCTTGTCCAGATAGCGATAGATCGTCGTGATATTGACTTCGCTTCCGCTCCCTCTCAGATAATCGTCAATGTCTGCCGCCGTCACCGTCCGATCGCTGTTGCCTTTCAAAAATTCCAATATCTTTTTCCGGCTCGCCGTCGCATACCCGTTCCCTGCCATCCTACCGTCCTCTCTTTAGAATGTAATTCCCATTATTTCAATCAGCACGCCCCAGAATACGCCAATTCCGTAAAGCGCACCTAAAATTCCCACATTCTGTCTCTGGTTCCGGTTCATGCGCAGCAGTACCAAAATACCCACTCCGGAATTGACCAAAAGTCCCGACATCATGGCTCCTGCCCCGATAACGCCATCGAGATACAGCTCCGTAATCACCACAGAGGAGGCACAGTTTGGAATCAAACCAACCAGCGCTGCAAGCAGCTCACCCACCACGGGCAGACCGGAAAAAAAACTTGCCAGCGCATCCTCCCCGACAATTCCAATAATACCGTTGAGTGCCAAAGAAATCAGAAAAATGTATATAAAAATCCGAATTGTATGCTTTGCCGCCGAGACAAAAACACCATCCTCGCAGTGGCACTGCTCCACCTCACACACTGCATGGATATCCATCTCCCTCTCCTTCCGTTTCAAAAATCTCACATAGACAATCTCGACCGCAAGCCCCGATACGATGGCAATCCCAACCTTCAACGCCAGAATCTTAGCGATTGTCTGAAACGGCACCGCCTCCGACACCAGGATCGGCAGCATCTCGTCCGAGGTGGACAGATAAATAGAAAACAATGTTCCTAGGGTGATCACTCTTGCCGCGTAGAGACTGGATGCCGCAGCAGAGAACCCGCACTGTGGCATCACCCCCAGCAGGCCTCCCCATATGGGTCCCGCTTTTCCAGCCGTCTGAATCCTCCTGCGCGCCCTCACCCCTGCATGATGTTCCAACAATTCCATAAGCAGATACGTAAAAAATAAAAACGGCAACAATCTTATACTGTCCATCACTGTATCCAGCAATATTTCCGCCATACTTCCTCCATTCCAGAATTCCCCGACGATCAAATATCATACCCACTTCACATCCGCCAGGGTAGCTTTCTATACCGTATGTGACATAAGAATGCAAGTAGATTGCATTTGCAACTTGTTTGCATTTTGTATTATACATCAATTTTGTCGCTTGTCAAGTCGATTTCTGCCGACAGCATTCTGCAAAGACAATCATTGACTATTTCGCTCCAGAATCTATCCGCTGTATTTGATGGTAATCTGAAATATTGGAGTTTACGCAAAAAGAGACTGCTGCAAATTGGAAATCCAAACCTCGTGTTGGAAAATTTGCAACCGTCTCTTACCTCGTTATAACTTCTGAATACGCTCGAGCGCCGCGAGTGTATTCTCATAACTTCCAAACGCAGTCAATCTGAAATATCCCTCCCCGCTAGGTCCAAATCCCGATCCCGGAGTGCCCACCACATTGGCCTTCTCTAACAAATAGTCAAAGAAATCCCAGGACGTCATCTTCTCCGGCGTCTTGAGCCAGATATACGGCGCATTCACACCGCCGAACACCGTATAGCCAGCGTCCTTTAGACCCTCTTTTATAATTCTGGCATTATTCATATAGTAAGCGACCTGATCTTTCAGCTGAGCCTTCCCTGCTTTGGAGTACACCGCCTCACCCGCGCGCTGCACAATATACGGAGCCCCGTTAAACTTGGTTCCGTGGCGTCTCGCCCACATATCACGCAGAGAGATATCTCCACACTTCAACTCCCTCGGCACAACTGTATACCCGAGTCGCACACCCGTAAATCCGGCATTTTTGGAAAAACTCTTCAGCTCGATGGCACATGTCTTTGCCCCCGCACACTCGTAGATGGAATGTGCCACATCCTCCTCGGAAATATATGCCTCGTACGCCGCATCGTAAATAATGACGGCTCCCACCTTATTGGCATAATCCACCCACTCCTGCAACTGACTCCTTGTGATGGTTGTTCCAGTCGGATTGTTCGGCAGACACAAATAAATCAGATCCGGTGTCTCCTTCGGAAGCTCCGGCACAAAATTATTCTCCATCGTGCACGGCATGTAGATGACATCGCTCCACATCTCTACCGCTGCATCGTATGTTCCTGTCCTTCCCGCCATGACATTGGAATCCACATAGACCGGGTACACCGGGTCGCAGACTGCAATGCGGTTATCCTGGGAAAAAATCTCCTGCATATTGCCGGAATCGCTCTTTGCCCCGTCCGACACAAAAATCTCGTCCGCCGCAATATCACAGCCTCTCGCCTCATAATCATTCTTCACAATTGCGTTTCTCAAAAACTCATAACCCAAATCTGGTGCATAGCCGCGGAATGTCTCTGCATTCCCCATCTCATCCACAGCCTTATGCATCGCCTCGATAATAGCCGGGGCAATCGGCTGAGTGACATCCCCAATTCCAAGCCGTATGACCTTCCTGTCCGGATTTGCCTCCGAATAAGCATTTACCTTTTTCGCGATATTACTAAACAGATAACTGCCCGGTAACTTCTGATAATTTTCATTGATTTTATACATCTCGTCCTCATTTCTATGCCGAATGGCACACATCCAATATTTGCTGCCGCACACGCCGGATAACATCGCTCCCCTTGCACAGCTGATTTTGGGTACAGTATAGCATTCCTTCTTGTCCACTGCAAGCACTTTTGTTTACATGGAATCAAAACTTCCAGGTGAATTTTCTTTTTTCTCTTCTCTCATAAATTCCATCACATCCTCAAATGCCATCGGTCCGCCAAATAGATCCAATGCACTTCCTATGGTCACATTCAGCTGGCCCTCCCCCAAGATTTTAAGCTTGTCAAGATCCGAAAAGGATCCCACGCCTCCAGCGTAAGTGACCGGAATCTTCCCCCACGCTCCGAGCATTGCAGCCAAATCCTCCTCGATTCCCATTGATCTGCCCTCCACATCCACAGCGTGAATCAAAAATTCATCACAATAGCCCATAAGCTCATCCAAAAGAGAGTTCGTTACCCGCTCCTTCGTGAACTTTTGCCAGCGGTCAGTCACGATATAGTAGTCCTCCCCCCGCCGCCTGCAGCTTAAATCCAGCACAAGCCTATCCCTTCCCACCGCATCGCGAATTCTGCAAAGATTTTCATAATGTATCCTTCCATTGTGGAACACGTAGGAGGTGACGATCACGTGACTCGCCCCCGCCGCAAGAAACATGTCCGCATTTTCCGCAGTGATACCACCGCCCACCTGGAGCCCGCCAGGATATTCCCCGAGCGCCCGCAGCGCCTGCTCCCTCGTCTGCGGGTAATACTCGCTGTCTCCGGCATTCAACAATATGATATGCCCTCCGCGAATCCCAACTTCCTTATATAAACGTGCAAAAAAAGCGGCCTCCTGCTCTGCGACAAAATTCTCGTGCGCGGTATTTCCCACATCCAGGAGACTTCCGCCCACAATCTGTTTCACCTTTCCGTTGTGTATATCAATACAGGGGCGAAATTCCATGCCTATCACCATATCCCTCTCAAAATCAAAGAATGAAACGAATACACTCCTCATTCTCTGTATCCTATATTTACGCTATCCTCATAATATCACACTCCCCGTGCTTTGGAAACCGGAAAACCTCCGCTTACAATCACACTTGTGCCTCCCTTATTAGTTTTTCTAATATAAACTTATTTTCCATAAATGCAGACTTATATTCCGTTGACAGCGTGTCTTTTTTTTGCTATTATAGAAAAACTAATATAAATTTTTATACGATACATTTAATTAGAAGAAAGCGAGGAAAAGAAAAATGGGAACAATTATCGGTGAAGGAATTACTTTTGATGACGTACTTTTAGTTCCTCAATATTCAGAGGTAACTCCAAACATGATTAATTTGGCAACATACCTTACCAAAAAGGTTGTTTTAAATATCCCTATGATGAGCGCTGCTATGGATACCGTCACAGAACACAAAATGGTCATCGCAATTGCAAGGCAGAGCGGCATCTGTATCATCCACAAAAATATGTCCATTCAGAC
>CAJLGN010000137.1 GCA_905206195.1 uncultured Roseburia sp. | reverse complement strand
AGGGAGACGAATGCGTGGTACGGGATTACATTTTCCCACTCCGATATCGCGCCAAACGGTGTGAAGCTGATCCCGACGCAGATCATTTCCTCGGTGGGAGATTTTATAATCTGCGGGCTGCTGCTTTTCTACGCTTCGAAAAAACCCCAGACTGGGCGCGTGGCTGCAGCATATTTGCTGCTCTACGGAGCGGGGAGATTTGCGGTGGAGATACTTCGAAATGACTACCGGGGCAGCATCGGAGCACTGTCCACAGCACAGATTATTTCGATTATGATTGTGGCGGCGGGAGCAGTTTTGTATGTGGTTGCGCCGCGTTTTGGCACTGGGAGGACGGAATGATCCCATGTCGGATAAGAGTGCAGGGAAAGGAAGCGCTTCATGGCAGGAAAATTATATCTGTGTGCGACACCGATTGGAAATCTGGAGGACATCACCTACCGGGTTTTGCGAACGCTCCGAGAGGTGGATCTGATCGCGGCGGAGGACACCAGAAATTCAATCAAGCTTTTGAATCACTTTGAGATTCAGACACCCATGACAAGTTATCATGAGCACAATAAAATAGAAAAGGCATATCAGTTGATCGAAAAGCTGCGCCAGGGGAAAAATATTGCGCTTATCACAGATGCGGGAACCCCTGGAATCTCCGACCCGGGCGAGGATTTGGTACGACTCTGCCATGAGGCGGGGATCGAGGTTACCTCCCTGCCAGGCGCGGCGGCGTGTATCACGGCGCTCACGATGTCTGGGCTTCCGACAAGAAGATTTGCATTCGAGGCTTTTCTCCCGAGAGATAAAAAAGAGAGAGCCAATGTGCTCTCCCAGTTGAAAAATGAGACGCGGACAATCATTCTCTACGAGGCACCGCACCACCTTATCAGAACCTTGGAGGAACTGTATGGGACGCTGGGAGATCGGAGAATTGCCATCTGCAGAGAGCTGACGAAACGATATGAGGAAAAGACATTGACGACACTCTCAGAGAGTCTTATTTTTTACAAAGAGACAGAACCAAGGGGAGAATATGTCCTTGTTATGGATGGAAAGACGTTTGAGGAGCTGAAAAAAGAAGAGCAGCAGTCGTGGGAGACCATGTCTTTGGAGGAGCATATGGCTGTGTATGAGAGACAGGGCATTACGCGGAAAGAGTCGATGAAGCTGGTTGCGAAGGACCGTGGTATCAGCAGGAGGGATGTCTATCAGGCGTTGCTTTTTGATTGAACAGATAGGAATAAGAATATGAATTTTAAAGTTGCGCTATTGCAGAGTCGTTCAGAACCGGGACGGCTTTCAAAAAATACAGACCGTGTCATTTCTTATATGGAAGAGGCCAAGCGGAGTCATGCCGACATCCTGCTTTTGCCGGAGTGTTTTCTGACGGGATATACAATGCCGGTTACAAATGAGGGAGCGCTGCCCGATCAAAGCCAATATCTGGAAAAAATATGCCGTGCAGCGCAGGAATGCGGTATCGGCGTTGTGGCGACGGCGTTTACCAGAGGATCGGAAAAGCCGCAGAACGCGGCATATGTGATTGATAAAAATGGGGATGTCATTCTTAAATATGCCAAGGTGCACACCTGCGATTTTGCGGACGAAGCCTGCCTGGAGAGCGGAGATGCGTTTCGCGTCTGTGATTTTCACGGTGTAAAGCTGGGGGTTATGATCTGCTATGACAGAGAGTACCCGGAGAGTGCGCGCGTGCTCATGCTAAAGGGAGCGGAGATCATACTGGTGCCCAACGACTGCTGTTCCATGCGGCCGCGGATTGCTGCGCTCTCCACCCGCGCCTACGAAAATATGGTGGGAGTTGCCATGGCAAATCCGGGCGGTCCAAATGCAGGCTGCTCTTGCGCTTACTCCCCCGTTTGCTGGGATGACGACGGCAATTGCGTGGACAATGAACTTCTTCTGGCAGGAGAACAGGCAGAGGGATTATTTTTTGCAGAATTTGATATGGATGTGTTGCGGGCATACCGGGAGAGTGAGATGATGGGAAATACATTCCGCAAGGTAAAAGCGTATCGTGAACTTCTCTGTGATGCAGTGGAGTATCCTTTTTTAAGGTGATGTTTGTCTTTTTATTTTTGCATGTTTGTAGAATCGCATTTGCAACGGCCCCAAGAGAAGGGTTTTGCAACGTGACTGCGCCAAGCAAAGAGGGGGCGGTGGATTACTCCGCCGCCCTATAATAATGATCCAGATACTTTTCTAAAATGGCAAAAGGCGCAGGACCGATGTCGAGGATTGCCTTGTGGAAGGCGATATCACTGTAGCGGCTGCCGTAAGTATCTCTTGCCTTTTCTTTTAATTCCAGAAATTCCAGATATCCCACATAATATTTCAGATAATGACCCGGTTCCTCCACAATCAGTTCATAAACTTCACGGAGTGCCATTTGGTCGGTAATTCCATAGTCGCTCCAAAAAGCGAGTGTGTCACCGAAGCTCCAGCCGTCGTAGTGGATGCCGAGATCGGTGGTGGCGTAGAGACTTAAGAGTGCGGACTGATTCAGTGACATCAGCTCTGCTGCATTTTCCGGAAGTCCGGCGTACTGGTAGGAGATCATCTCCACGTAGGTTGCCCAGCCCTCCACATACCCGGGAAAATTGAGAACCTGACGGATTGGCGCGAGTCCCGCTTCGTAGGACATCACGGTCTGATAGAGATGGCCAGGAAAACCCTCGTGGGCAAGTGTGGTAAAATAGCGCATGGACGAAGCGTCCGTGGAGGCGTTGATAAATATGGAATTTTTCTTGTAGTCATCAATTGGGGCGGTGATGTAAAAAGCCGGCGCCATGTACTGCTCCATGCATGCGTCGATATAACTGACTGTAAATTCTGCATCCGGCGCGGCGGGAAAATCTCTCTGCATCTCATGGCGCAGGATGTTTAAGGTGTCGGCGGGAGCCTTCTCAGGCAGTGAGACGGCGCGCATATTCTGTTCCAGATCTGGATTCTCGCGGGTTAAAGCCGACGCTTGGGTCAGATCAGAAGTTCTCTGGGCAGCGATCTGTTTCTGGATTTTGGAAATATTTTTGGCGGAGCCTGTATTGTGGTAGACCAGATATTCATAATATTTTTTGCCATCCGGGAAATAACAAAGTCCTTTGTCATTTTTGCCGCTGCCCAAAAGCGCGGTGAGCGCGGCGGCAAGTTTTTCATAGGATGGGAGGATGTGTTCTTTCACCAGGGCCTCATTTTTTGATTTATAGAGCGCACGTTCCTCATCGGTGAGTCCTGCCACCTTGTCAATTTTGTTATTGAAGGTCAAAATCAGGTAATGGGTATCCGGATTTTTGATGAAGGTCTCGCACTGGGCGATAATTGTATCGCAGGCGTAGTCCGCCATGAATAGCCCGGCCTTTGCCTTTCGCTGCTCAAAATCAATGATCTGCGAAAAATAGTTGTCGGTCAGGGTGATGAGTTTTAAATAGTCCTCGACGTCTGTCTGGTCATAAAAACGGTACTCCTCATAGAGAACCGGAAGCTGGGACTGGATACCGGTGGAGGGGCGAAGAATCTCGTCGTAGAGTGCCAGTTTGGATATCGAAAGACCGGTGCGCAGATAGTCGGATAAGATATCGTAGGTCAGCTGCCGGTCTTTGGGCAGTATCTCTCGGTCAAAACCTTTGAGGGCAGACAGTGTATTCTCCATCGCGGCGCGGGATTGCTGCATAGCCTCCGCGGAGATATCGCCCAGTGTGATTGGCGTCTCAGAAATTCCATATTTTTCTGGCGCGGATAGCGTGAAATGGAGATTGATGGTGTTGGAGGTCACTTCCGCGAGGAAGAAACGTTCCAAAAAAGAATCAAAATCGGCCAGAGAACCGGTAGCATTATGTTCTGTAGAGGAAGAAGGACGGCCCGCCACAGGGGGAGGTGCACAGCCGATGAGCAGGGAGAGGGACAAGAGGAGGGCACAAAGGCCCATATGTCTGGAAAAAAAAGATTTCAAAGTGAGATACCTCAATTCTGTGGAGCGCCGCAAACTGTGCAGAGACTGTGCGCGGGATTTACATTTTGTGGAAGCTCCGTAAATTAGAATATCCTATGACTGGAAATACGTAATTATTCAGCAATTCCGGAATATAGATGGAATAAATCGTCATTGTCACAGGAGGGAAGGATGAACTACCTTTGGGCATTTATGATACTGACCGGTGTGGTCTACGCCGCATTTCACGGAACACTGCCCGCGCTCACAAACGCGGCGCTCGATTCGGCGAAGGAGGCAGTGACACTGTGCATCGCGATGACGGGCGTCATGTCGTTTTGGGTGGGACTTATGAGAATTGCGGAGAGAGCAGGAATTATCGGGGGACTTTCAAGGCGCATGCGGCCGATTTTAAAATTCCTTTTTCCGGGGATACCAGAGGGGCACGCTGCAAACGGGCATATCGCAGCCAATATGATCGCCAACATCTTCGGCCTGGGCTGGGCGGCGACGCCAGCGGGGTTAAAGGCGATGGAGGCGCTGCAGGAGATAAATCTCCTCGAGTGCGAGAGGCGGGGTGTATCCAAAAGTCGAGGACCGGACATTGCAACCGATGAGATGTGTACCTTTTTGATCGTCAATATCTCGTCGCTGCAGTTGATCCCGGTGAATATTATCGCTTACCGGGCCCAGTACGGCAGCGTAAATCCCACTGCGATTGTGGGACCGGCGCTGGCAGCCACGCTGTGCAGCACACTGGCAGCGGTGCTGTTTTGCAAAGTGCGCCGGATGTTCTGCAAGACTTAGGACAAATAAAAAAGATTGATAAATTATCTGAAAATACTTATAATGGGGATAAAAGAATACACACAGTGTATTTACGAAAGATAGGTGATCATATTGAGAAGGAAGAATGAGATTCTAATTGTGGATGACGGAAAATTAAACCGGCTTTCTTTTGCGGAAATTCTAAAGGATGGATATCGAATCCTTGAGGCCGAGAACGGCAAAGAGGCACTGAGGGTGCTCGAGGAGAAGAAAGACACGATTGCGCTCGTTATTCTTGATCTGGTCATGCCGGTGATGGATGGCCTTCAGTTCATGGAGATTTACCAGAAGATGGAGAATTACCGCTACATACCAGTCATTGTATCCACGGTAAATGATGACCAGGAGACGGAGCGGAGGTGCTTGGAGCTCGGCGCGTGGGATTTTATCTCCAAGAGTTTTCATGCAGATATCATT
>CAJLGN010000136.1 GCA_905206195.1 uncultured Roseburia sp. | reverse complement strand
GCCCAGCACCGCAAGAAAAATCACCTTCCGATTCACGAACAGCGACGCCGGATAGCCTGAAATAAAACAGTTGTCGCTGGTCGGAACTTCTATGGAGAAGGACTTGAAGATCAAGGTGCAGGATCAGAAGTCTAAGGTTGTCGCTGGAGAGCAGTTTGAGGTGCTGGTAAAGTCGGATCAGAGAAATGCCAAGGCTACAACCTACACGGACGATGACAAGGATGGGATTATCTATATAGACAAGTTGGACGCGGGAAACTATACGGTTGATCTGAAAGCGGTGGAGGGCTACGAGATTAAGAAGGGTTCGATTACTGTCGCGGTGAAGGATCAGCTGGAGTATAAGAAAGTGGATGTCACCGCAGAGATTAAGACTGAGAAGGATGTCAATGCATCCGTGGAGGACACTGCGGTCAACAATGTGCCGGTGGAGTCTACGCTCACGGACACAGTGACACTTCTGCCGAGTGATGTCACCACAACTATGGTGGAAAAGAGCGCGGTGGATCAGTCCAATTTTACGATTGCATCTGCAGACGGTGAAATGGTGTCCGTAATTTTGAAGAAATCGGCAGCGACGCCGCCGACAGGGACGACGGAGAACCCGGACACTGGAACGCAGCAGCCGGGAACAACGGATCCAAGCACGCAGCAGCCGGCAACAACAAATCCTGGGGCGCCTACACAGGGCACACAGCAACAGACACCGCCAAATTCAGGCGCACAGCAGCCGGCAGTGCCAGGTACACAGCAGACGGCACCGGCAACACCGGATTCGGGGGCAGCGACGCAGGGGACAACCCAGACAGCATCCGTGGAGCGCAATCGGGTATCCAGGGTTGCAGCGGCGGCGGACAGTGCGTTGGTGGCAACGGTGTCTTTGCCAAAGCAGATTGTTTTATACAACTGTGACAATCCGGCATCCACATCGTACAATCTGTCTCTGGCAGTTGCGGGGGATGCGACGATTATCCAGAGCGTGCAGTGGGGAACCACCAACTCGGACGTTGTGGCTTTGTCTGAGGCATCGGGCAATTCGATTATCGTCTCAAAGGGGGCAAACAGTGGAACCAGAGAGGCGAATGTCGGAGCGACCATCACCTATTACAAGGATGATAAGGGAAATACGGCGACGGCCACACTTCAGACGACTGTAAAGGTAGTGAATCTTACCGACAGCAGCACGGCGTTGAAGGATAAGTCCGGAAATGTGCTGTACACCGATCCGGGGGCAAAGAAGGCCGCAACCTTAAAGGATTACAATACCAGCAGTCAGTTTTACACTACACCGCAGTATACAGGCTGGCAGACGATTGACGGCAAAGTGTATTATTACAATGCTGACCACACGCCAATCACTGGAAATCAGGTAATCGGGGGTGTGACATACACGTTCTCCGCAGATGGAAGTCTTGCTCAGAGCTCAGGTTCGAGAGGTATCGATGTATCGAAATGGCAGGGGGACATCGACTGGGGGGCGGTGGCATCTTCGGGCATCAGCTTTGCGATTATCCGTGCAGGATACCGCGGTGCGTCGACGGGAGCCCTGATTGAGGATCCGTATTTCAGAAAGAATATTGCGGGCACTACGAGAGCTGGAATCAAGGTTGGCGTATATTTCTTTACACAGGCAATCACGGAGGCTGAGGCGATCGAGGAGGCGAGTATGACACTCTCCCTGGTATCCGGATACAATCTCTCCTACCCTATTTTCATCGATACGGAGAGCGCTTCCAACGGGCGGGCAAACGGCCTGGACAAAGGTACGAGAACAGCGGTTGTGGACGCGTTCTGCCGGACGATTGCAAATGCTGGACAAAGGCCAGGTATCTATGCGAGCAAGAACTGGTACAACAATAATCTGAATGCACCGGCACTCAGCAATTACTGCATCTGGGTTGCACAGTATAACGCGACCTGCACGTACTCCGGCAAGTATAATATTTGGCAGTACAGTTCCGCGGGAAGTGTTCCAGGTATTAAGGGCAGGGTAGACATGAATATCAGCTATATGTAAAAGCACACAAAATGGGGCTGTTGTAAAATGCTATATCAACCTACAATTTCTGCACAGTTTCTATCAGAATTAGCCTAGGTTAAGTTCGTGTTGAGGCGTTTCTTACAGAGACTGCACAGGAGTTGAGGATGAAATTTACATTTTGTCACAGCCCCTGTTTTTGTGCAGAAACGTGGAGAAAAAACTTTTAAGAAGCCGCCATATGTGGTATAATAAAACAAACGCAGAGGTTGTCTGGCGCAGAGGGAAATTGCATGGATATCGCTGCAAAATAAAATGTTTGAGAGGTATTTACGAGTGAAAAAAAGAGTTTTCATGTTATTGACGGTATTTGCGATGTCGGTATCGCTTGTCGCCTGCGGCGGAAATGACACAGAGGAGACAGGTCAGAATGTCGCTGAGGAGGGAGCTGCTGCAGCCGAGCAGAATGGGACAGAAGCGGACGCGCAGGAAGTGGAGGTAACCCCGGAGGGCAAGTACCGCAGCGAGCTGACGAATGAGCTGATCGATGAGACACTTAAGGATCAGCGCCCGATCGCCGCCATGGTGGACAATGAATCCATCGCGCTTCCGCACTATGGATTGTCCGAGGCAGATGTGGTCTATGAGATGATGAACAGCACCATGAATGGGCGGATCACACGCTTTATGGTGCTGGTGAAGGATTGGGAGAGCATTGATCAGCTCGGAAGCATTCGAAGCGTGAGACCTACCAATGCCATTCTCTCCGCAGAGTGGAACGCGATACTTTGCCATGACGGAGGCCCATTCTATGTTGATGAGTATATTGCACAGCCGAGTGTGGACAATTTCAGCGGCACTTTCTCCAGGGTGAAAAACGGGAAGCCGAGGGAGTATACAGAGTACATTCTTCCGGGTGACATGGAGAAGAACTTTAAGAGCTCAAGTGTCTCGAGGGAGTACAACTCCTACTATGAGGGGGCGCACTATCGGTTTGCAAATGAGGACAAGCCGGTGGATCTGTCTGACGCGAAGGGGGCAATTGACGCTGCGACGGTAGATTTGCCGTTCCCGCACAATGGATCCTATCTGGAGTATGACGGAGAAGAGCAGCTGTACAATTATTTTGAGTACGGGAAGCCGCATTTGGATCCGGGAAATGATGACGCGCAGCTGCGCTTTAAGAATCTCCTGATTCAGAGCTGTGAATTTACCCAGTATGATGAGCACGGATACATGATATTTGACTGTATCAGTAAGGGAGAAGGCTACTACATCACAAACGGCAAAGCCATCGAAGTGACTTGGGAGAAGAAGAGCATGACTTCCCCGACCCGCTACTATGATGTGGATGGCAACGAGATCACCATCAATACCGGCAAGACCTATGTGGCACTTGTGCCGGCGGATGACTGGGCAGATTTGGTAATTGAATAAAGAGAGACAAAAATGGGCGATGGCCGTTACCTACCAGTAACAGCCATCGTCCATTTTTTTTACAAATCCCTTGGATGGAGCCTCGGTCTTTGGAGCGCGGATCCATGCATCATTGTAGAATTTCATATAGGGCGGATAATTATCCCAACGTGCGCCGCGGATGCCAAAGAGCATCTGAAGAGCACCGCCGTACTGGATAGCCTGTTTTCCGGCGCGCTTGAGCATTGGAGCGAGGTTGAAGCCGAAGGCGCTGCAGCTTAAGAGCGCCACGTCAAAATCAATCTTCATTGCCTCCTCATACAGATAATTTAGGGCATCGAACCACGTGTCAAATTCGTCCTCCGGGTCGCCGGAAAACCACACAGATTTTAAGGTTTTAAGGCTCAGATTTGGAGGGAGCATTTTCTGGCTGGTGTAAATGCTGTCCATATGTGGATATTGTGCCACCATCGCCTCCACAAAGGGGCTGACAAGAAGAACCTTTTTACCTTCCAAAGCCAGCGTCCAGGGATCCTCGTAGAGCATCGCCTCGATCTGCTCCAGGCGAATCTGCTGCATATCTTTTGGGCAGCTTGTGCGAATGACATATTCCTCGATGGGATGATCGTCAAAATATCCCATAATATCAATGTCTTTACAGTCGTGTCGAAGCAGATCAACCCACTGTCCAACCTCGTCGGGATTGTTGTGGAAAATGCCGTACATATTGCTTTGTGGCAGACGCTTTGAGTGAAAAAGGCGGTGCTCATCATAGAGCTGTACCAGCGTGAACTCCGCGCTGCCAAGGCGGCAGAGCGCAAAGGGCTCGTCGCTTTTTAAATATTCTTTGATGAGTGCGTTTGCCTCCTCGTCGGAAGGAGGCCGTTTTCCTAAAAACGGCGCGGAAAGGTCATTGTAGCTTTTCGTGAACTTTGCTCGGAATTTGTGGTGAATATGCTTTAAGTAATAAAAAATGTATAAAAGTCGCTGCTTCATAAAGTTTCCTTCCATTCTGTCTTAAAATAATTGTCCAACGCCTGTAGCTTTCCGCTCCAAAAGCGGAATATTGGGCGCTCGAGCAGGTAGAACCGGAGTTTGTCCAGAAACAGACAGACGACAAAAACCAGCAGAACACACAGGAGCGCATGAAGGATCAGAAAAGGAGACTCCTGATACGCAGTGCAGTCAAGGAGATCCCGCCAGAGAAAACTGCGCATAAAATTGTTGTCGTGCAGCAGATAGATGCCGAGGGAGGAACCCGCGATCCAGTTGATGGAGGGATGCCAGTTTAGCTTTAGATTGCGAAAACCCAGAAAAAGTCCGAGCGAGCAGAGCACAATGGGCAGTGAGTAGGCGCTGGTGAAATAGCTCGCATCGTAGCGGGTGATTCCCAGGCGGGTATTTAAAAAATCAAAAGCGATCGTGGAAGCTGAGATCACCAGTAGAGAGAGTGCCGCTAGCACAAAATTGGCGGCGGTTCGTTCCCCCAGAAGGAACTGGTACAGGCGGCAATATGCGGCAGTCAGATAGAGCGTGACAAAGAGCATAATGTTGCTCGTGCCGCCGAGTGTCAAATTTGTGACGGTCGGAATCAGCACATAGATTGTATACAGGATGACAAGCAGCCTGCCGTGCTGCTTTTTCCCAAGTGCATGGATCATCCGGTTTAAAAATGGTGAGAGCAGGTAGAGCAGCAGGTAGGTGGAAATAAACCAGTAGGAGTTGGAGAGGGACGGGAGAAAAGAGAAAATAAGTCCCGTGAGCCCTACCGTGACGGTGGTCGGGAAAAAAACAATTCCGAGCAGAGTGGAATAGAATAAAATCTCAGATTCCAGCCGTAGGAA
>CAJLGN010000135.1 GCA_905206195.1 uncultured Roseburia sp. | reverse complement strand
ACTAAAAAGGAGCTGCGTCAAAAGCAGCCCCTCTCCACGCTACGAAATCTCTGTTGCAATCTGCTGCGCGCTTCCGCAATCCTCAAGCTTCGGACAGCCGCGCATCGCGATGACCGGATTTCCTTTTTTCTCCACATAATCCCTCGTGATCGTCACCATACCGATATTATCGTCTTTTGGAATCTCATACATAATATCCAGCATAAATTCCTCAATCACGGCGCGGAGCGCACGCGCGCCCACTTTCTTCTCCTTCGCCCTCTGCGCGATGGCCCGCAACGCCCCATCGTCGAACTGGAGCTTCACCTCATCCATCGCCAGAAGCTTCTCATACTGCTTGATGATCGCGTTCTTCGGTTCCTTTAAAATGCGCACCAGCACATCCTCCGTCAGCGCATCCAGCGTGAACATGACGGGGAGACGCCCCAAAAACTCTGGTATCATGCCAAACTTGCGCACATCCTCCACCGTGACGTGGGCCAGCAGATTTTCATCCGCAGCCCGCGCATCCTTAAGGGTGGCGTTGAAGCCGATGGACGCCTGCTTATTGAGCCTCTCCCTGATGATATCCGAGAGATCCGGGAACGCGCCGCCGCAGATAAACAAAATATTCCGGGTGTTGACCGTGGTCATCGGCACCATCGCATTCTTGCTGCTTGCACCCACCGGAACCTCGACCTCGGCGCCCTCCAAGAGCTTTAACATGCCCTGTTGCACCGACTCCCCGCTGACGTCCCGCTGGTTCGTATTCCGCTTCTTCGCAATCTTATCAATCTCATCGATAAAAATAATACCATGCTCCGCGCGCTCCACATCATTGTCCGCAGCCGCCAGCAGCTTGCTCACAACACTCTCGATATCGTCGCCTATGTACCCCGCCTCAGTCAGCGACGTTGCGTCTGTAATTGCGAGCGGCACATCCAAAAGCCTCGCCAGCGTCTTGACCAGATACGTCTTTCCGCATCCCGTCGGTCCGATCATGAGCATGTTGGACTTCTCGATCTCCACGCCGTCGTCCTGATCAGAAACAATGCGCTTGTAATGGTTATATACCGCCACGGACATAACCTTTTTTGCCTGCTCCTGCCCCACCACATACTCGTCTAAGGACGCCTTGATCTTGTGCGGAGCCGGAATCTTTGTGATATCGATTTCCGGTTCGCTTTTCTCCTTCGGCTTTTTCTTTTTAATTTTCTGATTGTTTGGCACATACCCCTGCAAATCTGACAGATTGATCATGCTGATATTCGGCATCTTTCCCATATTCAAATTCACCACATCATCCATGGAGAATCCAGAGTGATTCATGCTGTCAAAAGTCTTCTGCATGCAGTCCTGGCAGATGCAGATATTATTGGGAATGCGTATCATCTTCCCCGCGACATGCTCGGGCCTGCGGCAGATATAACAGATATCCTCGTACTCTGTCTCCCGCTCCTCCAGTGTATGCACCCCATCAGACGCACTGCCAGCCATCTCTGCGACGCTCTTGCCACCATCTCCATCCCCAGGCAGGTCAGCCACCTTCTGGCTCTCTTCACCGTCAATCACTTCTCTATAGTCATTGTTATTCATTCTGATCTATTCTCCTTAAATATGCCTTCTCACAAAAGCAGCGGGCAGCACTGCTCGTTGCTTACGGACATTATAATGCAAAGCGACTTTATCCACAAGAAAATTGAAGATATTTCATTTTTATTTTAGAAGTTCTGTTTTTAGAATGGATTTTCACACAGAAAAAGAACAGCGCGGGAAATCTTCTGCCCGGGCTGTTCCTCTCGATTTTATATCTTTCTCTATCGATTTCCGTTTGTCGTGTTGGTCGTGTTCGCGTTGTCGTTGGTGAGATCATTGACGCCGTTCTCCACCCCGTTGATGATATCCTTGCCAGCCTCACCGACGCCCTCCACAACATCCGAGATCGGATTGCCGTTAGCGTCCACGTTTGTACCGTTATTTGCACCGTTATTCACGTCAGTCCCCGTTCCAGCGCCGTTGTTCACCCCGTTGTTCACATCGGTCCCCGTTCCAACGCCATTGTTCACCCCGTTGTTCACGTCAGTTCCCGTTCCAACGCCGTTGTTCACGCCTGTTCCATTATTCAAGTTCCCGTTCCCGGCGTTTTCCGTCGTCACACGGTTTTCATCTCCTTTCGTGTCATTTCTTGTAGTTCCGCAGGCAGTTGCCGCACTCAAAGATAAAGTAAGCACAAGACCTGCAATGACTGCTTTCCACTTTTTCATAGTCGCATTCTCCTTTTTCTTTTCAGAATCACTTCTGTTTTTCAAGGATAGTATGACCATATTTTTTCTGGCTATTCCGCTTTTTGTAAAAATTTAAACTCCATGCATCAATAAATTTTCTTTTATAAGAAGCTCTGCCGAAAACAAAAAAGTGAGCAAAAAATTACCCCTGATAGCCCAGCTCTCTGGAGAGTTCTTCCTGTACCTTCTTCACATCCACAGCAAGTTCCTTCACGCGCTCCCTCGTCATCCGGCTGGTCGGTCCCGAGATACTAAACGCGTACTTCGCTTCCTGCCGGCAGCCGTACAGGCACGCCGCGATACAGCGGACTCCCTTTTCATTCTCCTCATCGTCCAGCGCGTAACCCTTTTTCTTCGCATCCGCCAAAACTTCCCGCATCCGCTCAAAATCTGTGATGGTTTTGTCCGTTTTTTTCTCGATGATACTCTCATTCCAAATCTGCTTCACCGCATGCTCCGGCAGCGCCGCCATAATCGCCTTGCCAACACCAGAGCAGTACATCGGATGCACCATGCCCACGTGTGACACCATGCGGATGGTCCCGATCTTCGCCTCGATCTTGTAGATATAGAGGATATTGTTGCCCTCCCGCTGCACAAGGTGCACCGTCTCACCACTCAGATCGGACAACCGCTCCATGTAAGGCTTTGCCACCTGCAAAATATCCATGCGGTCCAAAACCTTTCCCGCCATGCTGACAATCTTATAAGAAAGCATATATTTCTGCGTCGTCTCATCCTGCTTTGCATATCCCATATAAATGAGGGACATCAGCAGGCGGTGCACCGTGCTCTTGTGCAAATCCAGCGCGGTGCTCAGCTCCATCAATCCCATCTCCCCGCCGTTCGCCAGCATCTCCATAACCTGGAAAATGCGCTCCGCAGACTGCACCGGATTCTTTCCTGATCTCTCTTCTGCCATCTTTCTCTCCATTATAATAAAAAATATCTGCGGCGTTTCGCCATCCAACTTTCTGTCTCATATTATGAAACACTTTTGGCATCATACCACAGTCTTGGAATCAAAGTCAACTCACTTCCGCAGATATTTCTCAGCTCCAAATCGTCCCATCACGTGGGAGAGCGGCAAAAACAGTACTGCGCAGAGCACCGCATTTGAGGCGCAGTGGATCAAGTCGTAGGGGATCCCAGCCACCCACCAGACGAACGCCATCTTCGGTCCTCCTACAAAAAAATAGAAGACACTGCACAGAGCTCCAAAAAAAAGTCCGTAGGCCCCGGAGAAAACACTCCAGAACCACACGGATTCTTTTTTTCGGAACAGCCACGCCAAAACGGCCAAAAGCGGCCAGATATAAGCGTACATCACCCACCAGGTGCCAAACCCGTAGAGACATCCCTCTATGAGGATAAACGCGGGCATGACATAAAAAATCCTCCATCCAAAAAACAGTGTATAGAGGATGATCAGCAGCGTGACAAGCTCCACATTCGGCAGAAAAGAGAGCGACAGCTTCGCTGTCTCCAGCGCCGCGATCATCATACCGATCAGCGCGATATCCCTGACCGCAATCTTTTTTTCTTTCATTCTCATTTACTCCGTCGTGTACACAATGCTGTACGCCTGACCGTCCTCCACCGGCTGATCATCCACACCGTAAGTGCAGTAATCGCCATCCAGATAAAACGCCCAGTAAGCGCCGTCTGTGCCGTAGTCTGCCGTCACGCCATTCACGGTATCCACCATAAGGCCAAGCTCAGACTCGGTTCCCTCCACCGTGAGCCCTTCCGTCTCCTCAAGCGCCTGCCTCAGATACTCCGCATCTGTATTTACGGTGTATACTGTGGATTTCTGTGTGTCATCCACCACCTCAATACTGATCTCCTTCGCGCCCTCCACCGCTTTGGGCGCAAACTTTAGGTAGATCGCCCCAAAGAGTACCGCCGCCAACACAAGCACGGCCACCCCTATGGCTATTTTTTTTCCGTTTCCTTTTTTTACTGTCTCCGACATATTTGTCTCCTCCTTTTTCGTCTGCAATACGCATAAAAAATGCCCCTTCTGTCTGATCTGGACGCAGAAAGGGCATGATAGTGCTGTATTCTCGCGTACCGCGACCAATTCCTCGTGGTCTTGTAGTACTAACTCCAGGCAGGTCTTCTGACTCTAAGTTCCTCATATCTTTCGCCTTCCCATCCATGCCGTAAAAACTTTGCGCAAAACTTTGCGCAAAACTTTGCGTATAATCCGCTCCGCTTCCGGCATACCCTAGACAGTGGCACCTGAAAGATACTCTCTTATCACAGCGACGAGATCGCACAGGATTTACACCTGTTTCCCTTTTCATGCTGCGCCCTTTCGAGGAGCGCCCGCACACCTGAAATTAATTCATGAAAAGTCTAACACATCCGGCCATCTCCCGCAAGAAAATATTCCAAAAAAAACAAAATATCTTCTGAGAAAATAAGACTTTTTGTGGAATGCTAAGTTTTTCTCTGCACAATCGATTGACAAGGTATTTTAAGGTGCTATAATTACATTGTGTCAATTAACGAAACTTTGTTTCATATTACAAAACTATATGTGAGCAGTCACAATCGAAAACAGCGGGTGAACCTTTTCCCGCCACCATGCAAATACACAATAAAGGAGACAGATCATGAACAACGTATTAGAAGAATTTTCAAAAATCGGCATCATCCCCGTAATTGCCCTGGAGGATGCAAAGGATGCGGCACCCCTCGCAAAAGCCCTGTGCGACGGCGGACTTGCGTGCGCGGAGGTCACCTTCCGCACCGCTGCCGCCGAGGAGTCTATCCGCATCATGGCCGAGCAGTTCCCGGAAATGTTAGTCGGTGCTGGCACCGTTCTTACCACCGAGCAGGTTGACCGCGCCGTGAACGCGGGCGCAAAATTTATCGTGAGCCCGGGCTTAAACCCAAAAGTCGTATCCTACTGTTTGGATTCTGTTGCGCACGGCTTCTCAGTCCGTACATCATCGTAGCCGCTTCCGCCGCA
>CAJLGN010000134.1 GCA_905206195.1 uncultured Roseburia sp. | reverse complement strand
GTGTATGACAAGGTTATCACGAAGCGCATGATGGCGGAGCTTCCGTTTATGGCGACGGAAAATATTATGATGGATGCGGTGAAAAACGGCGGTGATCGTCAGGAGCTGCACGAGAAGATCCGCACGCTGTCCATGGAGGCGGGAAGAAATGTAAAGGTGGAGGGGAAGGAGAACAATCTTCTGGAGCTGATTGCCGCGGATCCGGAGTTCAATCTGACTTTGGAGGAGCTTCGGGCGACGATGGAGCCGTCCAAGTATGTGGGACGCGCGCCGATTCAGGTGGAAAAGTTCCTTGAAAATGTGGTGAATCCAGTGCTCGCCGCGAACCAGGGGGAGCTCGGCGTGAAAGCGGAGATTCACGTATAAAATTAATAGAATGATAAAAAGGGCTGTCGCAAAATGCTGTATCAATCTACAATTTCTGTGCAGCTGCTACAAGAATGAGACGAGGTTAAATTTACGTCGAGCCGTTTCTTGTAGCAGCTGTGCAGAACCTAAGAATGAGATTGGCATTTTGGGACAGCCCCTTTTATATGTGATTTTTAGCGGTGGTCTCCCATGTAGAAGAGGGCCACAACGCCGGGACCGGTGTGTGAGCCGATGGTGGGACCGACGTAATTGATCAGAAAACTGTCATACCCCATACGCTTCTTGATGAGATCGGCGACAAACTGCGCGTCCTCCTCACAGTCTCCATGGCTGATAAAAATAATGTCATTTTTATCTTTCCAGGAGCCCACCTGCTGCTCCATGGCGTCAACCAGTGCCATAAGAGATTTCTTGCGCCCGCGCACTTTCGAGAGGGGAATCAGATGCCCTTCGTTGTCCACGTGAAGAATCGGCTTTAGGTTGATCATTGTTCCCACAAAAGCGGCGGCCTTCGACACACGGCCTCCGCGGTAAAGATGGAAGAGGTCATCGACTGTAAAATTGTGCGTCAGGTGGAGCTTGTTCTCCTCCAGCCAAGTGACAACTTCATCCAGAGATGCCCCATTTTCCCGCATTGTGACTGCCTTGTGCACGAGAAGCCCCTCGCCCAGCGAGGCGCACAGGGAGTCGACGATGACGATTTTGTGGTCGGGATATTTTTCGGCTAGCTCTTCCGCGGCGATACGGCAACTGTTGTAGCTGCCACTGAGGCCGGAGGAAAAGGCAATGTGGAGAATATCGGCATCCTGCTCGCGGATAATGCGCTCAAAAAGAAGTGCAGCCTCCTCAGGGTTGGCCTGCGAGGTTGTAGGGAGAGAGCCCTCCCGCATTCGATTATAAAAATCTTTTACAGGGAGCGGACGCTCCCAGGAGTAGGTGTCACCCCCGAGCGTGTAGGTCAAAGAGAGCATGCCAAGCTGGTGTGCATCAACATAGTCTGCAGGCAAATCGGAGGTGGTGTCTGTTGTGATAATAAAATTTTTCATAAAATCTCCTGTCGATGATTTAAATTTTAATGGTTGAGCGTGTGTGTGCGGAGTGTTCCTCTCAGAAAATATTCGTGTGCCAAAGTCTCTGGATTGTGGATGAGATAAAGCATTTGCTGTACGGAGAGTTCAGTCAACTCCTGCAGGGGCTGTGCGATGGTATCAAAATTCAGGAGTGACTGGCTGTCGGAATTCTTGTTGGAAAATCCAATCAGAGTCAGGGGATTGAGATTGTGGCTGTCGCAGACGAGCAGATGATCCCAGAACTTTCTGGTCAGCGTCTGTGTGCCGGTCAGAATTGCGTGGCAGCCTTTCGCTTTGATGTCCGATATCAGAGCCTTTGGATCAACCGGCACGTCGACGCCGGTATAGTAGATCCAATCTTCGTGGAAACCAGCTTCGGTCGATTCCATTGCGCTCTTGTACGCGCTCACGATCTCCTTTGTTGTGGAGAGTTCTCGGTTGGAGCAGACCAGTGCAATTTTATCATGTCCACTTGTGGCGTTGGACAAAACGGCCTGGAAGACCGCAGCGTAGTTGTTCTCGATGATGCATGTATGGGGACAACCAAGAGGCTTGCGGTTTAAAAAGATGACTGGGATGTGATCGGGAACGGAGTCCGCGAGTTCTTCGTAAGAGATCGCATCGGAAATAATGAGAATGCCATCGGTGATTTGGCCAAACATTTTTAACATATCGCGCTCGGATGCAACGCTGCGGTTTGTGGTTGTGACGATCAATTTGTATCCATTTGCGGTAAACTGTCTTTCCATCTGCTCCATGAGATAACCGGAAAAGTCGTTTGTGACGTTGGAAAGAATCAGACCGATCGCACGCATTGATTTTCTCTTTGCCATTTGTGTACCTCTGAAATATGATTCAAATAAAATCAAATGATTTGTTCCCTGTTATTATAAATGAAATAGAAAAAAAAGGGAAGTTAAAGCATGGAATTTGTGAAAAAAGACAAATTTTAAAAAAAATGTTTACAGACGTAAAACATCGAAGTATAATGACATCATCTTTTTCAAATATGTGGATTGTTTGTATATCACACCTGTTTCATCTGTTGAAATAAGGAGGTATCGCGAGGATGAGAGAGACGATCCACAGATCTTATAATCATGCATTTGACAGGCAGGATTATTTCATTTTTCCCAATTTTTGGAGTTTGAGGATACGATGGATGCAGGGAGAGCACCTGTGAATATCGTATTTTGGGGTGAGGAGCGCCGAAGTCGAACGTCGGCTCACATGCTGGCCGTCGCCGGTATGCTGTCCGCCATGCACCGCAGCGCAGAGGTTATGCCGGGTGTACAAAAAAAGAGGCGTCGGGCGGAATTTTACCTCTATGACATGGGCGCGGGACTGGATTCGCGCAAACGCCATATACTCTGGCGCGCAGACCTTGTGGTTGTGAACTTGAGGCAGGAGGAGGCGCAGGTGAAGCGCTTTTTTCTGGAGCATGCGCATATCGCCAGGAATGTGTTGCTTCTGCTGGGTGGATATCAGGAGGAGGCCAGGGTCAACTGTCGCTATCTGGAGCGGATGTATAGAGTGGAGCCAGATCGGACGGCTGGCATACCGCACAGCAATGCATTTTGCCGTGCACTTGTAATGCAGAAAAGTGGCGAATTTATCCAAAGAGAATACAAAAATCCCACGAGCTTTCAGAATGAGATGTTTATTCGCGCCCTGTGGGAGTCCACGGCATTGCTATTAAAAGTTGCGGAGACTGGGCAAGTCGGAGGGGAAGTAAAGCAAATCAAAAAATGAAAATAACATATTTATTTTTAAAAATGACAAATTAAGGAGGAAATCATTATGGAACAGGTTATGAAACATTATGGAAATGCAATTCTGGCGGTCGTGGTGCTGCTGGCGCTTGGGGCGATCATCGTTGGGGCACTGTCTCAAGATGGATATGTGGCGCAGGAGTTTAAAAATGCGCTGACAGGTTTCTTTTCCAGCATGAACGGATTGGCATAGGAGGGACACGTGGGGGAAATGATTACTTTTGCGCCGACGGAGGAGCATTTTGGGATTTTCTGGAGATATCTCGGGGAACCGTCTGTGACAGATGTAGATTATAATGGGAAGGAACTGTGGATCACAGACTTAAAAAAGGGGAGATACAGGGCAGAGGAGGAGCTCACGCAGCAGTTTATCAGCGCGTTCACCCACAATATTTCAAACTGTGTCAACAAGCAATTCAACAGTGCGAATAAGATTCTGGAGGCGGATACGAGAGAGCTTCGGATCAGTATCATCCATGATTCTGCCGCGGCGTCTGGTATCAGTATTTGTATCCGCAAATCGCCCGCCATCGTGCGGAGCGACATACGAGGGATGATCGAGGAGGAATATTGTCCAGAGCGGGTTCTTCATCTGCTGGTGAATTGTGTGCTGGCTGGGATGAATTTTGTGTTCGGAGGCGAGCCGGGGGCTGGCAAGACGGAATGTGCAAAGTTTTTTATGCGATTTATCCCGAGGGAGGAGCGGGTCATCACCATAGAGGATTCACTGGAGATTCATTACGGTGAGATCAATCCGGGGGCAGATACGGTGGAGCTTCGCATCGGAGCAGGGTTTGATTACACTGATGCGATCAAGGCGAGCCTCAGGCAGAACCCCAAGTGGCTCATGTTGTCTGAGGCGAGATCCGTGGAGGTGATTTCGCTCCTGGAGCAGTGGAGTACGGGGGTCAACGGGTTTACAACAATCCACCTGGACGATGTGAGGAAACTCCCAGATCGCATTATGAATATGATGCGTGAGACCCGCGATGCAGAGCGGATGGAGAACCGCATTTATCAGTATGTGAATGTTGGAATCTTAATACGCCGCATCCGGCTCGCGGACGGAAGAGTCCACCGCTACATGGATCAGGTCTGCTTCTATAGTAGGTGGGGGAGTGAGAATCGGGTGTATATGTTGATGGAGGATGGAAAACTCCGCAGCGAGGAACTCCCGCCGGAGATCAAAAAGAGATTTGTGCAGGCCGGGATCGGCGATCCGTTTTGCTGTATCAATTGGGAGAGGTATTTGGAAGAGGGGAAATAAATGAAGAAAAAGAGATGGCTGTGGTGGAGCTTAAAACTGTTGCATCCAAAGAATCTGGCGAGGGAGGTTCATGTATACGGATATCATTTTTCATGGAAATCCCATGTGGCTCTGATGCTTGGGGCATTGGCCGGGATCAGTTCCGTCGGGATATTGTTCCAGTTAAAACCGATCCATTTTTTTGTCGTGGTATCTGCTGTAGTGTTGGCGCTTCCGGTTCTGGTGGTGGATATGTACAAGAAGATGTATGAACAGAAGCGATTTTCCGATGTGACATCTTACATGGAGCAGATGTTATACTCATTTCAGAAAACCGGTAAGGTGGCGAGTGCATTGAAAGAGAGCAGGGAGATTTTCGGAGATGGGCGGATGCGAAGCTGCATCGATGCGGCGATTTTACACATGAAGCTGGGGAATCCCAGGAGTGTGCGGGGGGTGATTGGAGAAAGTCTTCGGATGATCGAAGTGCATTACGGCTGTAAAAAGCTCTCTGTCGTGCACAAGCTTATCGCCAGTGCGGAGGAGTATGGTGGCGTGGTGGAGGATTCGATCCTTCTGGTTTTGGAGGATATTGAGAGATGGAAGAAAAGGGGATACCGACTGCACGCGGAGAAAAAGAAGTGCCATGCGGATAATGTGATATCCATTGTGGTTGCTACGCTTTTGTGCGCTGTGGCTCTGTACGTGCTGGCGGCGATGCGGACGATGTTTGGGGCAGCAGGTGAGGTGGATATCTTTGTGATCCCAACGATACAAATCAGCTCTGTTGGGTTTAT
>CAJLGN010000133.1 GCA_905206195.1 uncultured Roseburia sp. | reverse complement strand
AGGATTGCATAGCGGATCAACATATAGCCGTAAAAAAAGCTAAACCCCGTGATCAGACTCCACCACGTGTGTGATTCCGAGACCACATTGATATACACGAGCAGGGCCTCCACCAAAATCGCGCAGAACAGATAGATATTGCTGGCGAACATCAACTTGCGTGTCTTAGTCCGGACATTCGGGTACATATTCTCCACTGCTACCGTCTGCTTCAACACTGATTTACAGAGAGGACACCGCTCGGTCTCATCCAATATTTCGATATTACACTGTCTGCATCTACTCATAATTTACTCCGTTACTCTCCATTTCCACATGAAGCCCGTCCGCCGCCAGTTTGCGGAAAAAACTGCGCTGCACCGACGGATCGACCAGATCATAACTAAAGCTAAACACCAGCGTATCGCCGTAAGAACAGATGGTTCCCTTCAAATGCTGTCCCTTGGACATCGCCAGAAATGCGTGGAACATCTCCACGTACGGTCTGTATTCCTCCGCCACAGTAATATTGCCAATATTCGTGATAGTGGCCGTGTTTGCCAGCGCCGAGGCGCGGTAGACATGGCGCATCGCCAACCCCTTCAAAAACAGAGGCACGGCTCTGGCGATCAAAAGCTTCTCGTTGGACACATTGTAGGAAAAAAGTTTCTCCAGATTCTCCCGGTTAATCTGATCCCTGAGGTTTGTACTCACAATGTCAAGCACCTCCCGGAAGGTGTATGCCTCATTGACCGGGGAAAATTCCGCCGACACCATGACAAAAAAGTTCTTTGTCGTGATTGAATTGAAATATGGTCTCAGATTGACGGGAACCGCCACGCGAATCGGCAACTCCGACGGCATACCGTGCAGACATTCCGTGTACACGCTCCAGATATAGACGGCGACCAGATAATCATTGATGCTCACGCCGTAGGAGCGGCACACCTCCTTTAGCTGCGGGACCTGCATATAACCGTGCATGACGCCAAACTCCCCCGGGGGCAGGCTCTCCCCCTTGATCAAATAGGCTCTTTTTGTGTGATATCCTTTCTCGGAACTCTTCTTGTAATTCTTAAGAAAACTGTCCTCGCGGTTTAAAGAAGTCCCACAGTCCAGTGAATCCCCGACTTTTTCCTTCAAGGCAGGGTGCGCCAGACGGAGGTACTGGTAAGTCAGCTCCTTCAAAAAATTGATACCACCCATGCCGTCCGTCAACACATGGAACACCTCCAAATTAATCCGATATTTATAATACGTCACCCGGAACAAATAACTGCGGTTTTTGTTCTGCCGGACAAATCGACAGGGAAACGTATTCTCCTCCCTCACCCGGGGCGCAGGCTTCCCGTTCTCCTCAAAGTAATACCAAAATACGCCGCGGCGCAGACGCAGGTTAAACCCGTCAAATTTGGGCAGGATAATATCTAAAGCGTTCTGCAGAAGTTCTGGTTGTACCACTTCACTCAGAGTGACACTGATGCGGTACACATTGCTCATACTCTCCCCGGCAATGACCGGAAAAAGATGTGCCGTATTATCCAACCTGTCCCACCGTATCTCCTTTTGTGCTCCCCTCTCTTTTTTTCCTCTCTCACTTGCCTTCGATGCCTCTTCCACCGAAAGCTCTATATTTTTTTTCTTCATAAAAAACTCTCTCTTTTTTCTGTGCGTCTCTTTTTGCGCATCTGTGCTGTACCTGATTATAAAATAAGATGTGCAAAATTACAATCCGAGATGCACATTTTCCCCCTCCGCGCTCGCAGTTTCCCAAAAATAAATTGACTGAGCAACTATATTGTATTACAATATAGTTGCTCACCTTGCATTACAAAATAAAAGAAAGAGGTAACTATATGATTCCTTCACAAATGCTGAAAGGAACACTGGAGGGATGCATCCTCAAGATAATCAGTCACAAGGAGACCTACGGATATGAAATATCCGAAAAATTGCACGATTACGGCTTTTCTGAAATTTCGGAGGGAACGATATATCCGCTGCTGCTGCGGTTGGAAAAAAATGGTCTGATCAAGGCGCAGTACAGGCAATCTCCCGTGGGACCCAAGCGAAAATATTTTTCGCTTTCACCCAAAGGCCGATCAGAAATGGATGCTTTTTTTAAAAGCTGGGTTGAACTTATGGACGCTGTAAATGCATTGTTTCAAAATGGAGAGGTATAATATGGACAGAAAAACAAAGCTGCTCAATCAGCACAACAACGAACTGGATCTACAGGTCGCCCCGCACAATCAGAAGGCATTCACCGACATCATATGCTACCTTCGCAGCGCCGGAATTTCAGAGTACGACCAGGAGCTGGTGCGCCAGGATTTGCTGGAAATGATTCTTTCCGCCCAGGTGCGCGGGGCGGATATCGATTCCGTTCTTGGAACAGATTACAAAGAATTTTGTGACAATGTGATTGCAAGCCTACCGCCAAAAACGATCAAACAAAAAGCGATTGACTTTTTCTCCAACCAGCCTTTCGATTTCCGCCTTTCCGTTTCTCTCGGAGATGTGATCTCGGCCGGCATCCTTGTGGCAGCTGCCTATGCTATTGTCTGGTATCTCACAAAAAATCCGTTTGAAGATGGGAAAAAAAGCCTCATGGCCACGGGCGGCGGTATTGCGGCATGTACCGGCATCATCATCCTGCTCCTTCTGACTGCACAGCTTGGGAGAGAGACCCTTTTTACCATAAATATCTTTGTGGGATTCCTTGGTGTTGCTGCACTATATATCACGCACAGGTTGCTGGAGCGGTTGTGAGGGCGCTTTGCCCTCTCCCACTCTCTGCTCAGAGCCTAACCACCCTCGTCGCCACCTTGTCCACAAAAGCTCTGTCATGCTCGACCAGAATCATCGTCGGACGATATTTTAAGATCATATCCTCCAACTGCATTCTGGAAAAAAGGTCGATATAGTTGAGCGGTTCATCCCAGACATAGACATGCGCCTGCTCACAGAGACTTTTCGCCAGCAACACCTTTTTCTTTTGTCCCTCCGAGAGCTCCTCCATCCGTTTTTCAAGCTGCGAACGCGAAAAATCCATTTTCCGCAAAAACTGCCTGCACAGCGTTTCGTCTATTTTTTCTGCCTTAATATAATCTGACAACTCTCCTCTCAGGAATGAGGTATCCTGCGAGACATAGGAAATCTTAAGACCAGACGCCGTCTCCAGCAGCCCCTCCTGCCTCCACTTCCCCGCGTCCACACATCTCCTCGCATCCTCCGCGCCCGCTGCAAGAATCGCCTTGATCACCGAGGACTTTCCGCACCCGTTTCGCCCCGCAAGGGCCAGACATTCTCCCCGGTGCAGCGCAAAAGAAATATCTCTGCATATCTCTTTTTCCCCGCAGGTAATTCCAAGTCCTTTTGCCTCAACCAGCAGATCTTTGTGATGCTCTCCAAAAATGAGGCGTATCTCCTCCTGCGACTCGATATTTTTCAACAGTGCAGACTTTTCTTCCAGTTCTACCGCTCTCCGGTGCTCCAAATTCTTGCGCCTCTTCTGCATCCGTCTGGACTTCTCACCGATATAAGCTCTTTTGTCCACACACTTCTCGTACTTTTGAGACTTTTTCCCGATCTTGCGACTCTCGATCTCGTCCGCCCAGCCCCTCGCCTGGCGCGCCGCCTCACCGAGCCTTCGGATGTCCTTTTTCAACCGCTCATTCTCTGCCAACTCAAATGCATCCTGCCTCTGCTTATTCTCCCACCAACTCGAAAAATTGCCGGAAACCACCTCGATATTTGTTTTGTTAATGGAGAGAACATGATCGGTACACCCGTCCAAAAACGCCCGGTCATGCGACACCAGAATAAACCCCTTCTTCTTTTTCAGGTACGCGCACACCACCTGCCTCGTCTCCATGTCCAGATGGTTGGTAGGCTCGTCAATCAGCAGGAAATGGTTCTGCTGCAAAAAAAGTACTGCGAGCATCATCTTCGTCTGCTCGCCGTTCGAGAGTGTGTCAAACGGTCGGAACCACACATCCTCATCGCCCTCCAAATATGACCACTCCCGGCACAGCTCCCAAAACTCATAATCCGGGTAAATCTCCTCCACCACCTCGATAGTCTGGCGGCTTTTATCCACCACCAAATACGGGAAATAATCAAACTTCACACTGGCAGAAATACTCCCCTCATACTCCATCTGCCCCTGCAAAAGCCGCAGGAACGTCGTTTTTCCTCTCCCGTTTCTCCCCACAAAACCAAGCTTCCAATCCGTGCCAATCTGAAATGACACGTCCTCAAAAATGTTTTCATAACTTCCTTCGTAATAAAATGTCAAATTGCTCACTGTAATCGCCGACATAAAAATCACCCCTTCCGACAGCACTCTGCCTCCGGGATTTCTTTCCAGAAAAGAAAAAAGAAATGCAAGAACTTCCTGCACTCCCCTTTACACCGTATCCGAACTGTCCACGTCACCGAAACCCGGGACGACACTCAGCGCAGATCCCTGATATGTTCAAAAAGATGGAAAGAATTCCCTGTATGAAAGGCACACCAAAAGAGTCTGCATATATCAGCCGCTACAAGACTCCACATGCTGTCTTTGATATGCTTATTCGATTCATTATCTACAGGAAACTCTATACATCTTTTCACCAGCCTTTCCTCTTAAAACTAAAACCACTATATAACACACACGTTTCCTTGTCAAACAAAATCTGTGTATCCTTCTACAAATTCTTGTCCTGCGCTGTCTCTGTCACACTGTTTTTTGCATTCTGCTCTTCTTTTGCATCGTCCTGCCATGTCTGCAAGATCGCTTCACCGATGGCCGCGGCATACGACTCCAGATTTTTATCAAAAAGTGCATTGTCCGTAGAATCTCCGATAAATCCCATCTCAACAATGCAGGAGGGCATTTCCAGATACGCGTTCACGTAATAATTTTCAGAATCGCTGTTGTACGAACCCTTTCTGACGCCCCGGTTCCTCTGAATTCCAGCGCCGTCCAGCTTCTCCATGATGGCCTCGGCCATCCGGATCGTCCTCTCCGACGCCTCGCTGTTCACCCACGTCTCAACCCCGGTTCCAGTCCCGGAGTTTCTGTGCAGAGACACAAAATAATCTGCCTGCTTCTCATTTGCAAAATCACAGCGCTCCTTCAAACTCAAGAAAGTGTCTTCCTCCCTGGTCAAGAGCACTCTCACGCCCTTCTCCTTCAGATAGACTGCAACCTCCCTGGCGAGTCTTAAATTATCATCCTTCTCCATCCGCTTTCGGTAATCCGACCCATTGTCCTTCCCACCGTGTCCCG
>CAJLGN010000132.1 GCA_905206195.1 uncultured Roseburia sp. | reverse complement strand
TGCGTGCAGGAGACGGCACCGTTTTCAATCGCCCGCATGCAGGTCTCATAATCTGCGCCGGAATGACCAAAGGCAACTGTGATCCCAAGCTCCCGCATGGCCGGGATGTCATCGGTGATTCCATCCACCTCCGGCGAGACCGTGATATAGCGGATATTTCCCTCCGCGCGCTTTTGATACTCCACAAGCAGCGGCATATTCGCCTTCTGCAGCAGATGCTCCGGCATAGCTCCCTTGTACTCGCTCGCCAAAAACGGCCCCTCCAGATGAATCCCGAACAGGTTCGCCCCGGAGTGCTCCATCTTCTTGTGCTCCTTAAACTGGTCGATGCACCACTCAGTCTGCTCCTTCGTGTCTGTAAGCACCGAGCAGAGCCAGGATGTCGTTCCATTTCCAGCCATAAACCGACAGATTTTCTCGAGGTCCTCCGCGGTGGCTGTATTCACGTCCACGCCGGCTCCCCCGTGCGTGTGCACATCAATAAAGCCCGGCACAATTTTCTTCCCGGCCACATCCACGACCTCTGCACCTGCCGGAACTTCTGCATCTGCCGGAAGCACTGTGATCTTTCCCTCCCTGATCGCGATGGTCTTTCTCTCAAACGCGTGATCCACAAATGCTTCCCCGTTTGTAATGTAATATTCTCTCATCTAAATTCTCCAATCTAAAACTACTGCAAAGCGCTCATCTGCCCTGAATATTCTGCGCGATTGAAGCAAAAAGAAACCCGAGGTCAACTTTCCGCCTCAATTTCACAAAAGACTCCGAGCATATTTATATTTTACCACAATTCCTACCTTATTTCCTCCGGCAGATTTGCCACAAACTCCGTGAGTCGGATATTGATATCCGCGTGAGCCTGCAAAAGGCTCACCGGGAAATGTGCAGTTCTCTCCCCGTAAGCCGCATGTCTGACTACACTCCTGTGCCAATCGCGGAAGCAGCCGAGTCTGATTTTTCTGGCATGGAAAATCTCGCTGATGCCGACGGTCACACAGTAGTGCGGCATATCGTCGAGCGCGCCGTTTAAATCACCGATGGAGTTGACCGCTCTCGTCTCCTCTGCAATCGCGAGCACTCTGGTGTGAAGCGCCAGAAATTCTTCCGGACTAAGATCATCCTGCGCCTCGTTGAACGCTACATGACCGTTGATACCGATTCCGCCGAAGCAGATATCTACGCCGCCCAGACGCTCGATCGCCTCCTGTATGTAGGTTGGATTTTCAGGATCCGGGAAGATGCGCTGCTCTGTTGGCATGACAAGCTCCGGTTTGATTTTTGTGTACACAGTGCGATCCATAAATCCTCGGAAACTCAAGCGATGCTCCTTTGGAATCCACTTCTTATCGTCTGTGAGGTATTCATCCATATTGATAAACCAGACATTTTTCAGGCTGATATTCTGCGTATTCACCGCATCAACAAAATACGGGTACTGCCCCACAGGGCCTACCGGGCAAATAAATACGGTATTCTCGCCAAGCGCATTCTTGCGCTTGATCTCCTCGACCATCTCCTGCGCCATCACCTGGAACACGGCCTTGTTATCCTCCATCACAATCAGCGGAATCTTCGGACTTTTTAACAATTCTTCCTTCGTATAGTAATAATAATCGTGCTGCATTTTTTACTCCTTCTACATTTTATAACTCATTGGAAAATAGAGCTGCCAAAAAGCAGCTCTATTCGGGTTCTTATTTTAGTATTCCCCGGCCTCTATCATAACGTCTAACATTACATAATCTGTAACCGCCGGATCTCCTTCTACTGCACCAGACTCAATAAAGGTCTGCTTTTGCAGTTCATAGTATCCCTCTACCGTTCCGTCTGCTGCGCCGGCAGAAACTTCTTTTCCCGTCAGCCACTGTGCATCGCCGCGCTGATCGTAGACAGTCGCTTTATCCTGCGCAACCTGTGCAGCCACCAATGCCGCCGTCTCTTCCTGATGCTCCGTTGCCGCATAATCCATTGCTTTGAACAAAGCTCTTGTGAATCTCACAAGCACATCTCTGTTCTCCGTCGCGTAAGTTGGCATCGCGATCCAGCTCGCCAGAGATACGGTCTTATCTGAGAAAGTCATATTGTCGGTAAGCTTTGTCGCATCCGGCATCTCCTCAAGAATCTTTAAACTGTTGGGAGACCATGTCGCACATGCGTCAACACCACCGGACAACATCGCTGTGACAATTGCGGAAGCGTCCATGTCAACCGCCTGGATATCACTCATCGTCAAGCCAGCGCTCGCAAGAGAATTTACCAGGATATCCTCGCTGGAACTTCCGGAAGAGTAAGCGACTTTCTTGCCCTTTAAATCTTCCACTTTCGCAATTTCAGGTCCACCGATCAACGCGTCACCGTTCGAGATATGAGACAGCGCAAAGACCGTTGCCTGCCCGTTGATCGCAAGCTTGTGCGCACCCTGTCCGATATATCCGATATCCATGCTGCCGGACTCCATCGCCGCGATGATAGTCGGTCCATCCTGGAACTCTGTCAGCTCCACAGTGATGCCCTCCTCCTCCATATAGCCCTGCTCAATCGCATTTTCGATTGCCCAGAGACTTCCATAATTCGGCATGTAAGCCACATTCAAAGTAATCGGGTCCGCCGCAGGCTTGGTCGGAGTCTCAGTCTCCGGTGTCACCACCGTCTCCGAAGCTGCATTCCCCTCGTTCATTGTTCCCGCATCTGCCGGCTTCTCCGTGCCGCCGCATCCCGCCAGCATTCCAGCAGTCACAGCCGCCGCCAGCACAAGGCTCAATACTTTCTTTTTCATAGCGATTTCCTCCTTAAATAATGATCTGTGTGGACATATCCTGGTCCCATATACCTCTCAAACTGATCTGCATCAGTGTTGGTATCACACCCTTACTTTCTGACCTCTAAGTACTCCTGATACACCTGTCCCCAGATATGGTTCTTCAGTTCCAAAAACTCCGGCATCATCTTCGTCTCCTGTGTGCGCGGATACGGAATATCAATGTCGACAATCTCCTTGATACGCCCCGGTCTTGCACTCATGATGATAACCTTCTGCGCCAGAATAATCGCCTCATCCACATCGTGCGTGATGAAAAAGCAGGTCTTCTGCTCCTTCTCCCAGGTCTCCAAGAGCTCTGTCTGAAGCTGGGTTCTCGTCTGCGCATCCAGAGCTCCAAAAGGCTCATCCATCAGGAGCACGGATGGATTCACAGCGTATGCTCTCGCGATTGCGACGCGCTGCTTCATGCCGCCGGAAAGCTCCTTCGGATAGTGGTTCACAAAATCTTCCAGCTGCACCATCTTGATGTACTTCATCGCAATGTCCTCAGCTTCCTGCCCCTTAACTCCCTTCAGGTTCAAGCCGAACATAACGTTCTTCTTGACAGTCATCCACGGAAACAGTGCGTACTGCTGAAATACCACGCCGCGCTCAGTTCCGGTTCCCTGCACCTCTTTTCCATCACAGTACACCTTGCCGGATGTCGGCTCAGATAATCCTGCAATGATATTTAGCAATGTGGATTTCCCACATCCAGAAGGTCCAACCACACAGATGAACTCATTTTCTTTGATGTCAAGACTCACACCGTTCAACGCGATCATCTCACCGTTTCTGGTGTCAAAGACTTTTCTCACATTGTCGATTTTTAGCTTTACACTTCTCTCTTCTCCTGCCATCCTGTGAACCTCCTTTCTAAATATTTGACGATTTTCTCAACGATCATGCCGATAATCCCGATCAGAATGATATACAAAAGCATCGGCTCCGATTCAAAGCTATTGTTGAGCGAGCGGATCCGCATTCCAAGTCCTGCCACTGCTCCGGTGGACTCCGCCGCAATGAGCGTCGTGAGCGCCGTAGAACTTCCAAGGCGGATTGCCGTGATGATAAACGGTAAAGTTGCGGGAGCAATAACCTTTAAGAAAATATCTCTATCGGTCGCTCCGAGCACGCGCGCCGCCTTGATCAATGTCTCATCCACATTGACAACACCCTGATAGATGGTGACTGTCATAATCAGGAATGTCGCGATTGTGATGACAATAATCTGCGCCTTCCGCCCAACGCCCGCCGACAGAACGATAAGCGGCACGTACGCCAGAGGCGGAATGTTGCGGATGAACTGAATCCACGGCTCGATGATGTATCGCACCGGTTTGTACCATGCCATGAGGATTGCCACCGGCAGGGAGAGCGCAAAACCGATCACAAAGCCCGCGCTTACCGAAATCAAGCTGCTCAAAATATCCTGCCCCAGCACTCCTCTCGCAATCATCGTTCCAATCGCCTGCAGCGTTACCACCACATTTGGAAAACTTCTCGCCGTCTGCGGATTGAGTGAAAGCAGATACCATACCACCATAGCTGTCGCAAAAGATATGAGCAGCCAGGCCCACTGCGGTATCCTGCCGGACTTACTTTTCTTGTTCATACTCCTCTTCCTTTCTCTTTCTGTTTCGCTTTCATTTGATAAGTTCAGTTTAACAGATTAGAAAGTTTTTATAAGGAGGAAGTTTTTTCATCCTTTTTGAACAGACAAAAAAAGACCGGGGCCGCTGCAAATGTAGCCCCACCCTGCGGTCTCTGTGCAATTCCAATAAGAATAAGCCGAGGTTAAGTCTACATCGAGGTGGCTCTTATCAAAATTGTACAGAAACCAGGAATGAAATTTACATTTTACAGCTACCCCGGCCTTTTTGGCATCCGGCCTATCTGCTCTGGTACAGATCAGAGGTGTAATTCTGCATTGGATCCCAGTTGCCGAAGGTAAAATCCTCCGCTCCCACATCCGCTCCCGCGTCCTTTGCCGCCTGTATCGCGCGCTCCCACTCCGTCTGTGTCTTTGCGCCGAGATCCTTAAGCTGCGCCTCATAGTCTACCGACTGCGCGAGCACACCCTGCATGATCTCGCCAAGTCCCGGTGAGATAGCCGCCGCCTCCGCGTAGACAGCTGCCGTCTGGGGATTTCCAACAATCGGGTCCGGCGCAAGCGCTGCTGTCTCCGCATTCAAGTTGTAATACTCCAGCATCTGCTCATCTGTCATATACTTCTCGTTCACCGCGTCGATAACGGACACAAAGCCGCCGTCCTCCACGAGACCAGACTGGTATTCCTCAGAGTATAAGCCCTCGAGATACCGCGCTGCCACATCCGGGTGTTTGCTGTTTGCGGAGATTCCCATCCACGCCGGCGCCCCCACATACGGAAGCTTTCCTTTCGCCCCATCATCCGGGATCGGCATTGCCATCACGCCGAAATCAAGATCCGGATTCTCAGTTTTCCATGTG
>CAJLGN010000131.1 GCA_905206195.1 uncultured Roseburia sp. | reverse complement strand
AAACATAATATTTAAAAATCCATACACTGCATTCGTGTGAAGCCCCTCCGAGTTCGTCAGATCGGGAATCCCAAAAAATGCCCGGTTTAAGATGCTGTGTCCATCAATCAATACCAGCTTTTCGCTCATGTCTGTCTCCATTCTTCTCTGCTTCCTAGATCGCCCTGGTGTATCGCTTCAGCCACTCGTTCTCCTCCGCCGTCATATGTGGGGAGAGCGTCTTGTACACCATCGCGTGGTAATCATTTAACATCTTCTTTTCACGCCCGGTCATCTCATCCGGTTCAATCGCATCGAGGTCAATCGGGGCATAAGTAATATTCTCAAAATTCATAAACTGCCCGTATTCGTTCTTCTCCGCCTTATGGCACACCAGTTCATTTTCAATGCGGATGCCGTACTTTCCTTCCAGATACACACCAGGCTCATCCGTGGTGACCATCCCCTCTTCTAAGGTGCCATTGTCATGGCGCTCCGGCACGACTCTCCAGCGGAATCCGTTCGGTCCCTCATGCACATTGAGGACATAGCCCACGCCGTGCCCAGTTCCGCATTTGTAATCAATCCCCATTTCCCAGAGCGGACCGCGGGATAAAATATCGAGATTTAGCCCCGTACATCCATACAGAAACTTCGCGTTGGCCAGATTCAGGTTGGAACGGCACACCGTCGTAAAATGCAGACGCATCTCATCTGTGAGCGGGCCAAGCGCTATCGTTCTTGTGATATCTGTCGTTCCGTCAAAGTAATGACCGCCGGAATCCACCAGCAAAAATCCTTCCGGTTTCAACTCGGTATCAGACTCCTTGGTCGCCGCATAGTGCATCATGGCTCCATTCGGCCCGTAAGCGCAGATCGTGTCAAAGCTTAAATCAATAAAATTCTCCTGCTCTCTTCTGCGCTCCTCTAAATAATCGGACGCTGAGATCTCCGTCATCGGAATCTTTCCGATATTGGTTTTCAGCCAGTACATGAATTTTGTGAACGCCACCCCGTCCTTGACGTGTGCCGTGCGGATGTTCTCCACCTCCACCGGATTTTTGACCGCTTTCATAAGCTCCGTCGGATTCGGTTTATCCACAATCTGAATCTCCGGTTTCAGACTGCTCATAATCCGGTAGTTCACTGTATTGCAGTTCATCAGCACACACGCATCCGTCGCAATTTCCGGCACATATTCATAAATGGAATCGTACGGTTTCGTTGTGATTGCATTCTCTTTTAAATAAGCGGCAATCGCCGCATCCACAACCTCCTCCTGCAAAAACCAGAGGCACTCCGTCTCCGTGACCACCAGGTAAGATAAAATAACCGGGACGTAATCGATGTCCCCGCCGCGGATATTTAACAGCCATGCGATATCATAAAGGGAAGTCAAAATGTGCACATTTGCCCCCTCTTTTTTCATTTCTTCCCGCAGCGCCGCAATTTTATCCTTCGTGCTGCGCCCAGAATACTTTTCTTCTAATAAAAATAACGGCTTTCTCGACAGCGCCGGGCGATCCCCCCAGATCAGATCGACAAGATCCTCATTCACATGGAGAAATCCATGCTTCTTGTCCGCGATCTCCGCCAGCTTTTTCCCCCAGCTGCCGTTTATGACGCGCCCGTCAAATCCGAGACAACCGCCTTCCTTTAGCTTGTCCCCGATAAATTCATCCACCTTCGGCACACCGTCCTCACCCATGCGGTAAAGAGTCACAGTGCTGCCTGCGAGCTGATTTTGTGCCTGCACAAAATAGCGCCCGTCCGTCCAGAGCCCCGCCTCCTGCTGTGTGATCACCGCCGTTCCCGCAGATCCGGTAAATCCCGTGATAAACCTTCTCGCCTTAAAATGGTCGCCCACGTACTCCGACTCGTGGAAATCGGAGGTCGGCACCACATAAATATCAATATTTCTTTTTTTCATCTCCACGCGCAATGCTTCTAATCTATCCTGTATCATTGTATGCCCTCTCTCTGTAAATTTTACATATCTCTATATTCAAAAAACTTGGTATCCAGCTCCGGATAAGATCGCTTCAGTGAGATCGGTCTGCCGGACCGGTTCCAAAAACAGTGGGAACTCTTTCCCGTCGTGCGCAGTTCTCCTGTCTTTTTATCTGTCATATGGTACTCCACTTCCATCTTGACGCCGTTGTACTTGACCATTCTCGTTTCAATCACTACCACATCATCAAAATGCACCATACTGTGATACTCGCAGGACACCGAGAGCACGGGGCTGATGATCTCCATCTCCTCCATCTCTTTGTAGGAGAGCCCCATCTGCTCCATCAGATCCATCCGCGCTTCCTCCATCCAGCGGATATAGTTGGAGTGGTGGATGATTCCCATCTGATCTGTCTCATAGTATTTGGCATGGTGTTCGTAGGGACGTATCTTCATCTCGCCCACCTGCTCTCCGTAGACTTCGATTTCTTTTTCTGACATATTGATTCCTTCTTTCCTCGTATAACCAGGCAATGCGCAGCCCTGATTCTCCGCGCCCTGGATTCTGTCTTCGCCTCCACCCAGGTTTTGCCCTATGCTCAGGATAAGAGCAGTATCGCTGATAAATCTGCGCTCTGTTCTTACCCTGAACCGCACGGCTCATTGCCTACGCGTACATTATCCCATATGTGAAGAAAAATTTCAATGTTCGTCAGAAATTGTTTCTCATGTTTCCCAGGCAGATTTCCTCACATAAAAAGAGAAGGGAACTGCAGCAAAATCCCCCCTGTCATCATATCTGCCATATCAAGCGCTTCCTGCTCGATCCTCTCAAAAATACTGACGCTGGCCTCGTAATTTTTCGATATAAAATCAGCTGCCTCCTGCTTTGTCATAGCAAGGTGGCTGTCGAGCATCTCCCGCCACTGGCGCGCCGACCAATACGGATTGATCCGGGAGAAATACGCCGCGATCTGGCTGGCATTTTCGTACCAACGCCGCTCGGCATCTGCCGCTTTCGCACTGTCTCCCACCTTCGCCGCACTGACAAGCTCCGCGGCAATCGTAAGGTGACTGGTCAAAAGTTCCGCGAATTTTTCCGCATCCTCGGCCCCGTAAAAACGCTCCAAAACCGCCGCAAAATCCTTGGGGTTGCGCAGAAGGCGCTCCTGCGTCACCTCTACATCCGGAGAATCAAACACCGTCCCCGAAATAAATAATCTCATCCAGTAAACATGCTGCTCCCACAAAAGCCGCATCTGATTGCCAAGCATCAGCGCTTTTCGGCTGATTCTCCCGCGGCACCCTTCCCCGCTCTGTGTCTCTGATTCCCATGTATACATTCGGACACTCACTCTCCAACTCTGGCATTCTTTCTATCCTACGGCTCCCGTGGAAAAATGTGCCTGTCCCTCCCGCCACCCCGCCATCTGTACCTCTCTTTTTCTCATCTCTCGGCAATGTATTCCCGGTAGTCATCCTCATTGGCAAACAACATATATCCGCCCTCCACATATCCCATATAACCAGTGTCCACAATATATCCTTTCATAAAAATACACTCCTTTTCTTCTGATGAAAGGAGTGTATCTTTTTATGTGTCCAATAAACAGGACGTATTCTTATTTTTTATTTTTAGCAAACCACCTGCTCTCCGCCAACATGCACAGCACAAAAAGCACGAGGCAGATACTCGAAACAAGCGCGCCGGCGCGGATTCCCGGCGTCTCATAGCGCAGTTCAACCTCATATTCTCCCGGTTCTAGGTAAACACTTAAGAACGCGCCTCCAAACGCTTTGGTCTGCGTCTTGTTCCCATTTAGATAGAGCGTCCAGCCCTCCTCCCGCGCGATGGAAAAAATCAGGCGCCCAGCCTCGCTCACCTGTATATTTCCAGCAATCCGAGTGTCAGAAAAAGAGGTCAGCTCCATAGTCTCGCGATTCAGTGCCCGATAGGCTGTATCAAGTGCAGACAAATTCAGCCGGTACACTGTCAATGCCACCGTCTCATTATCTGCATTGATCACCTTCACCTCACTGCCCGCCTCACAATATCCAAAATCCAGCGTGTAGCCGTGCGACACCTTCGTGTAGGAGCGCGTTCTGCCGCCGCTCACCTCCGCGGTGAGATTATCCACGGACGTCTTAGTGTAAGTGGCAAAATAATGACCATCCTCATCCGCCTCAAAGGAGGATTCCCCCAGCATAGAGCCCGACGGAACCGGCACGAGCAGCTGCTCTGTGCTCCCCAGAAGAGTCGCAAGATTATTTTGTGCCCCAATATCCCCCGCATTCTGGTAGTCCCACGCATCCACCACCTCCTCAGGCATCATAAATCCGAGCGGCAGCACGTACGCATTTTCATACAGAAAACTCTCCCCGCTGGCGTCCACAAGAGACCGGATGGGGCTCTCCTCCAGCGCATTGTCCGCCAGGATGTAGCGGATCGAAAGCATCGCCGACAAAAGTGGGGTCGCACCGTTCACACAGTAAAAATTCTTGCCGCCCTCCATCCCAACGTTCTGATAAAAATGGCTGACGTTGAGATTCATCAGCGAGGAAAACTGGGTCGCGGACCGGTAACTGGAGAGCGGCGCATCATTTTTCGTCTTTCGCTCCAATTCCTCCGTCCGGTAAAAGAGCTCTCCATTTTCCTGCGCGTCCTCCTGCGCTCTGTCTAGCAGTCTCTTATAATCCGAAAGATTTTCCACATAGGCCTGCCGATTCACCGTATCCAGTCCTGTTGCATCATAATTTAAAGTCACCTCCGCCACAATTGCCAGGCAGCCAATCGAGAGCATCATCCGACGCACCTTTGCATTTCCTGCCAAATACCCACAGATCAGCACCAGATAGCACGCCAGAAAAACCCCGCTCACCCAAAGTGCACGTGCGCCCACAGCGCCATCTCCCACAAAGCGATGTGCCAACAAAAGGAACCCGACGCTCGCCATCGCGAGCAAAAGCACGTGCCATAACTTATTTTGCCTCAATTTTAAAAATGCCTCAAATGCGATGACCAAAAGTAAAAAGGTGTAGAGGAAGGACTGCCTCCCCGGCAGAGACGTCGGGAATCGGAGTCCATGCCAGAAAAAGTCCAGTATGTTGCAGGAAAAGCTCACGATAAAAAATCCCGCAAGCAGGATCCGCGGCACTTTGCGCTTCCACGAGATGCCCCCATTTAGCAGGTAGAGCGCAAAAAGGATAAGTGTGAACAGCCCGCTGTAAATATTGGGCCAATGGTCTGCCCCCGTGTAGACGTCCGTCATCACCAGATGTCTCGCCAGCTCTGCTCCAATATTAAAATACCACTCGATAGACTCCGGGAACGAGACACCCTGCGCTCCACTG
>CAJLGN010000130.1 GCA_905206195.1 uncultured Roseburia sp. | reverse complement strand
AGATTATTATTTACAGACTTTTCTTCATAGTCTCCCCTCTTGTATCCATTCAGCATGACGGGGGCAACTATCAGTTACGGCGCAAAATTTAAGTCCTTTTTCTATTTTCTATCTGCGCACTGATCTCCGTGACATAATCCTCCTCCCGCTCTGCCATCAGACTGTCCACGGCATATACCTCCAAAAACTGCTCCGACAATTCCACCTCATTCTCAACCGCATATTCCATCATCCGTTCATATGCCACGCCGATGTCTTTCCAGTGTCCTTTTAGGTAAGCCACCAGATACTCCCCCTCCGGCAGGGTAAAATACTGCATCCCCCTCGGCCTGTGTTTCATGACAAGCGCTGCATTCTGATAGTTATCATAGACTCTCCGACGGATATCCTCCATCTTCTGTATACATCCAATTTCATAACAGATGCTGTGGTTTCGGCTCTCATAAACTTCCGTAAGTTCTGTTATTTTTTCTGCATATACCGTGTCCGTTGGGATTTCAAATGTATGCATCACATAATAGGTTTCCGGCTGATGCCTCACATAGATTTTATCGAGCTTCACCGCAAGAACATTCCGTACTTTTTCACTTTTTTCTTTTATCCACCGCCTCTGATCTTTTAGACGCCTGATCTGCGCCTCAATCTGCGCCTCCTCCTTCGCGAAAAGCGCAAGCAGTTTTTCCGGGTTCCGTCCCTCCAAAAAATCGCGGATCTCCTTTAACGGCATCTCCAGATCCCTCAGCACAATAATCGCATCCAGAACCTCAATCTGATGAATGGAATAATAGCGGTAGTCATTCTCTAACACAATCTCCGGCGAGAACAGCCCCATTTTGTCATAGTGAAAAAGCGTGTTCTTAGTGACGTGCAAAAGCCGCGCCAACTCCCCCGTTGTCAGATATTTGTTTCGGTTCATGTCCCCTCCCTGAAAAAACCACTTGACTCTATGGTTACCATATAGTTTATGATAGCAAATGTGCAAAAAAATGACAACGGTCCAAAGCGATCCGCACAGCGCAGATTTTATATTTTTTATAAAGGAGATATCCCTCATGAAACAGTCTATTGGCCAAAAATTTACACCTGTGACCCTGCTAAAATTTGCATTTCCGTCCATGGTCATGATGGTATTCATGTCCTGTTACACCATTATCGACGGCATTTTTATCTCACGTTTTCTCGGAGACCACGCACTCTCTTCCGTCAACATCGTATTTCCGATCATCAATATTCTCCTAGCAATCGGCATTATGCTCGCCACGGGCGGCAGCGCCGTAGTCGCACAGAAGCTGGGGGCAGGCAAACATGAAACGGCGCGCAACGATTTTACTATGCTCGTCATATCTGGCCTCATCGCAAGTTTTCTGCTCCTCGCTCTGACACATCTGTTTCTGACGCCCATCTGCCGTCTTTTAGGTGCTACGGACCTACTGGTGCCCCACTGCACAGCCTACCTCGGCACCGTGATCCTGTTCGCTCCCGCCTGTATGCTGCAGACTCTCTTTCAGGCATTTTTTGTGACTGCCGGAAAACCGCAGATCGGGCTTGTCCTGACAATCATCGCCGGCATCTCCAACGCGGTGCTCGACTATGTATTCCTGGGTCCACTCGGTCTTGGAATTGAGGGGGCCGCACTTGCCACGGGTATCGGGCAGATGATTCCCGCGGTGTTCGGCGTCATTTTCTTCTTTTTTGTAAAAGGAGATCTGTATTTTACCAGATTTACATTTCACGTCGGGACGCTTTTGGCTGCGAGCGCAAACGGTTCTTCCGAGATGGTCACAAATCTCTCAAACGCCGTCATCACCTATTTTTTTAATTTTATTATGATGCGGCTGGCGGGGGAGTCGGGCGTCGCTGCGATCACAATCGTCCTGTACGCAGAGTTTCTCTTCAACGCGCTTTATCTCGGCTTTTCGATGGGAGTCGCTCCTGTCTTCAGCTTCCACTACGGTGCCTCCAACGAGCGGGAGCTGCAGAACGTCTACCGGATCAGTGTGTGGTTTGTGCTGCTGTCCGCTCTGGCAATCACCGGGATGTCCTACCTCGCCTCCGATTCCATCGTCGGCATATTCGCAGGCGGAAGCACGGACACCTACGCACTGGCGACACAGGGCTTTTCTCTGTTCTCCCTCGCTTTTTTGTGCAGCGGATTCAATATTTTTTCATCCGCACTGTTCACGGCTCTCTCCGACGGGAAAACCTCCGCGCTGATCTCCTTCACCAGGACCTTCGGTTTCATTTTACTCTCACTTTTGATACTGCCCGCGCTCTTTGGCATCCACGGCGTGTGGCTTGCAATCCCTACGGCGGAGTTTCTGACGGTGTTTTTAGCAGCGTTCTATCACGTGCGGAAGAGACATGTGTACCATTATCTGAAATAGACAAGCGGTTGAGCAAAATAAGGAATCCTTGAAAGCAGTTGTCAAATATCCGCTCTCAGGGATTCCTTATTTCTTTATTCTCTTCTCACTTATTCTCCCATCCACTCTTTCACTGCACCCGCACATGATTGTGCAGTCGCAGCCACAAATGCATCCATCGTCCTCTCATCCAGATATGGATATTCTCTCTGGAGATTTTCATGCTCCGCGCGGTAGAAGCCGGTAATATAGACCCGGCGGTTCTCAAAGGCATCCTCCGCAAATTCCTCCATAAACGCATTACGGAAATCCTTCGCCCGCTCATATTCGAGAAATGCCCGGAAATGCGGGTGCTTTTTCAGGTACAGATGATCCAGATCATACCAGTCCTCCTTGAACTGCCAGATTACTTTCCTACGCTCCTCCGTCTCCATACTCCCGAACCGCTCCATTGCCGGATAGTATATATTTTCCTCCACAGACAGTCCGACAGAAGAGGCGTATAATACCCAAGATAAAATGCTCTCTGTCCCGCGTCATATCCGCTCCACTGCCCTTTCGTCATGTATTTCTGCAGAAACCGCTCCGGAAGGATCACCCCACGTTCCTGGAAATGAGATGTGTTCTTATCCGGCGTGTATGTAGACCAGTCCTCACTCGGCACGCCGCTGTCCGGAGCGATGTTACCCACCAGAAATGCCGTGTGTTCCATGTTCGGATAATATTCCAAAACCTTTTCCGCCACGCGCAGATGTGCTATCCATGTTGCCATCGTATATTCCCTTCTTTATGCATTATAAATATGGCTAAATTACACTTTATTTTGGAATGATAGCATATTTCCTTAGCGTAAACAATCCTACAATTTCTCAGAACAACAACAGCGTGGTAAGCTGTTTCCAGCCACCACGCCATTGTTATTTTTATGCAATCTAACTATATCTTACTTAGCACACACCCTGTGCAAGCATAGCCTCTGCAACCTTCTCAAAGCCCGCGATGTTGGAGCCTGCGACGTAGTTGCCCTCCATGCCGTAGCGCTTTGCAGCGTCGTCGATATTGTGGTAGATGTTCACCATGATTCCCTTCAGCTTTGCATCCACCTCCTCAAATGTCCAGCTCAGTCGCTCACTGTTCTGGGACATCTCAAGCGCCGATGTCGCAACGCCTCCCGCGTTTGCGGCCTTGCCGCAGATGAACCACACACCGTTCTCCTGCAAATACTTGGTCGCATCCAGAGTGGTCGGCATATTTGCGCCCTCGCAGACCGCCTTACAGCCGTTTGCAACCAGCAGCTTTGCATCTTCAATCAGCAGCTCATTCTGCGTCGCACACGGAAGTGCGATATCACATTTCACCTGCCATACACCGCGTCCCTCGTGGTACTCTGCACTCTTTCTCGCCGCCGCGTACTCAGTCAGGCGCGCGCGCTTCACCTCCTTGATCTCACGGAGCAGATCGACATCGATCCCCTCTGAATCGTAAATCCATCCGGTGGAATCCGAGCAGGTCACTACCTTCGCTCCCATTTGCTGTGCTTTCTGGGTCGCATAAATCGCCACATTGCCTGCCCCCGACACAACAACGGTCTTGCCCTCCATGGACTCACCATGGCACTTCATCAATTCCTCCGTGATGTATAACAGACCATATCCCGTCGCCTCCTTGCGAGCCAACGAGCCGCCGTAGCTTAAGCCTTTCCCGGTGAGCACACCCTCGTACATCCCGCGGATGCGCTTATACTGTCCATACATGTATCCGATCTCTCGCGCTCCAGTTCCGATGTCGCCCGCGGGAACATCGACATCCGCGCCAATATATTTACACAGCTCCGTCATAAAACTCTGGCAGAACGCCATCACCTCGCGGTCAGACTTGCCCTTCGGGTCAAAATCTGCTCCACCCTTGCCGCCGCCAATCGGAAGCCCGGTCAGGGAATTCTTAAAAATCTGTTCAAATCCCAGGAACTTGATGATGCCGATATTGACGGAAGGATGCAAGCGCAAGCCCCCTTTGTACGGTCCAATCGAATTGTTGTACTGTACGCGGTAGCCCACATTTACCTGCACCTGTCCCTTGTCGTCCACCCACGGCACGCGGAACTTGAACTGGCGATCCGGCTCCACCAGGCGCTCCAACAACGCCTCTTTTCTATATAAGGCTTCGTTTGCATCAATCACCGGTCTTAAGGATTCCAGCACTTCCTCCGCCGCCTGTAAAAATTCAGGTTCCGAAGCATTTTTTTCTTTTACCTTTGCAAGAACTTCATCAACGTATCCCATCTTCAGCACTCTCCTTACCCAAAAATAATATCCACCACTTCGTTTGCAAGGTTATTTTATTATAAAACAGTGTGACACGCAATCTTTTTTTGTTTATTTCTTTACTTTGTTAAATAATTAAAGCTTTGAAGCAAAGGCTCTCTGATCAGCCAGATGCGCATCCTAGATCAACCGATATATAATGACCGCAAGCAGTACGCCGATAATGCTTGCAATTGTAATATGGATGGAAAGTCCAAACGTCAGCACCATAATCCCGATATCGAACACGATCGGGTTCGTGAAACCAAAACTCTGCCCGTAACTCAGCCAGCCAAAGCCAGGCACCCCCGCAGCAAGGTTGCCGATAAATCCGCCCAGAACAATTCCCGAAAGCAGCAATAAAAATAGCGCCCAATTATTTTTTCCAGCGATTCCTCTGCCCATATCAAATCCTCCGTTTTATTACTTTTCTTCGGCAAGATCGTATGCTGTCTGAAAATAATCTATGAGCTTGGCGAGCGAGTAAATCAGAACCGTCGTCTCCTGTTCGCTTAACTCCCCCTTTACACTGGCGATCATCCTGTGATGGAACGCCTCGTGGTGCGTGAAGGCAGCCTTCCCTTTCTCTGTCAAGTAGACCCACACCACGCGCTTATCC
>CAJLGN010000129.1 GCA_905206195.1 uncultured Roseburia sp. | reverse complement strand
GCAGCTCTGCTTTTTAAATATTCAGTTGTAACATATGTATTGTAATCCTACACACGAATTATTAAGAATAAAATGCTATACATTGAACTTCGTAGATGATAGAATGTATGCATGAAAGTTTATCCTAATTTCAGGCGGAGGAGAGAGATGAAAAAGAAGAAGATAGTGGTTTTGTTGGGAATTGCAGTGGTCATTGTCGCATTGGGGGGGACGGGATATTATTATTGGAATGATATCCGCGGAATGATTCCATTTTTTCAGGATGGAAGTGCGAGCGATAAGGTATATGTCCAGAAATTGTCGAAGGTCATGAACCAGTACACGGGCCTTTCCAACCGCTATAACGGCACGGTGGAGTCGCAGGATACCTTTGAGGTGAACGTGGATTCGGCGAGGAAGGTTGACAAAGTTCAAGTCGAGGTGGGAGATCTTGTGGAGGAGGGACAGACGTTGGTGAGTTATGATACCAGCGAGCTGAAGATGCAGATTGAACAGGCGAAACTGGAAGTTGAGAGTATCAACAACGATATCTCCAATGATAATAAGCAGATTGAGATGTTGAGCGCGCAGAAGGCGCGGGCGGAGTACGCGGAGGCGCTGAATCTTGATTTGCAGATTCAGAATCTCCAAAATTCGATTGCGCAGAAGCAATTTAATATCGAAAGTAAGCAGCTTGAGATAGCGAAGTACCAGACACAGATGAATAACTCTACCGTGAAGAGCAAGGTGGCGGGTGTTGTCAAGGACATCAATGAAAAGGGCACGGATGCCAACGGCAATGCCGCCCCATTCATGACGATTTTACAGACGGGAGAGTACCGTGTCAAGGGAAGTATCGATGAACAAAATATCTGGATGTTGTCAGAGGGACAGGAGGTGGTGGTCCGCTCCAGAGTGGATCAAGCCAAGACGTGGAATGGCACAATTTCTCTGATTGACAAGGAAAACCCCGGCAACGGCAACGGCAGCGGCAATAATAATTTTGCTGCGTCTTCCTCGGACAGTGGGGCCATGACAGCGACGAAGTATCCATTCTACATAGCGCTTGAGACGGCGGAAGGGCTGATTCTGGGGCAGCATGTCTATATTGAGTTGGATCAGGGGCAGGAGGAGGCCAAAGAGGGACTTTGGCTCTACGGTTCCTACATCGTACAGGATGACGGGGAGCAGCCGTATGTGTGGGCGGCAAACGATAAGAACCGTCTTGAGAAGCGCACCGTTGAGCTGGGAGAGTACGATGCGGATATGGACGAATACGAGATTCTCTCGGGAATCACGGCGGACGATTACATTACCTGGCCGATGCCCGGCCTTTATGAGGGCGTCACCACGGTGACGAGTGAGGCGGAGGTAGATTACTCCTCGCCGTTATACAATCAGGAGACAGGGAATATGGGCGGTGAGGATGTTTATGGCACCGAGGCTGTGGATGGCATGGGCATTGACGAATATAACGGCACAGAGATGATTGATCTGGGAGGCGGCACGGAAGCATATGTGGAGGATGGTATGACGGAGGACGCCACACCTGCGGAAGCGGAGGTGACGGAATGATCTTAAATCTGCAGAATATTTTTAAAGATTATCAGCAGGAAAAGCTTGTGGTTCCAGTTCTAAAGGATGTATCTCTCACTGTGGAGGAGGGCGAGTATGTTGCGATTATGGGGCCATCGGGCTCTGGTAAGACGACGCTGATGAATATCATAGGATGTCTCGACAAGCCGACCAAGGGAAATTATGAACTGGCGGGGGAGGAGGTGCAGAAGTTAAAGGATAAGGATTTGTCAGATCTTCGATTGAGGAGTATTGGGTTTGTATTTCAAAGTTTTCATTTGATGCCGAGAGAGAGTGCTGTGGAAAATGTGGCGCTCCCGCTCAGCTACGCGGGGGTGCGCAAGAAGGAGCGGAAGGCGCGCGCCATAAAAGCGCTGGAGCGCGTGGGATTGGGAGACCGTGTGAATTTTCGCCCGACACAGCTATCCGGGGGACAGAAGCAGCGCGTGGCGATCGCGCGCGCGATGGTCAATAGTCCCAAGATTCTTCTGGCGGATGAACCAACGGGAGCGCTCGATTCCAAGTCGGGGGAGCAGATCATGGAATTGTTTTCCAAATTGAACGAGGAGGGGGTGACCATCGTAATGATCACCCACGACCCCAAGATCGCGGCGAACGCCAAGCGCATTGTGCGGATCATTGACGGTGAGATTTACGAGGGAGAAGAGGGGGAGACAAACGCATGAAGATCAAGAAAGTAATTGCTGTGGCTGCCGGCATCGCGCTGCCTCTCGGCGCGGTCATGGGCGGAATCTACGGCTATAAATCTTATCAGGATAAAAATCTGGTGGCCGAAGTTCAGCCGGTTTCCAATATTAATATGGGCTACTGGGGTGATTCGCAGACCAGCTACGGAATGGTGACAAACGATTCTTCGCAGGAGATTTATCTGGCGAGTGCCAAGACGGTAAAAAAGGTGTATGTGGAGGAGGGAGATGACGTAAAGATCGGAGATCCTCTGTTGGCGTACGACACCGCCGAGATCAATATTGAGATTGAGCGAAAAAAGCTGCAGATCCAGACGATTGAAAATGACTTGGCGAGGGCGAGCAATAAGCTGAACTCTCTAAAGCAGGCAAAGCCAGTCGATAAGACTCCGCCCAAGATCGACACCAAGAAGCTGGAGGAATACGAGGCGGAGGACGCGAAAAATAACACACTTCCAGATACGGATGTACTGGATAATCGGATTTACAATTATTTGACGGAGAGCTCCATTCCCTACAATGTAAAACTGGATGCGACAACCGGGGAGCTTGTCTACCCGGCGGGCACGGTCGATGATCCGTATATCTACTACTGCAATCCGAAAGCGTACGCGTACGGGAGTTTTTTTAACGCCATCCGTCCTTCGGGAGACGGGACGCCGGGAAAATATGTAAAGTTTTTTGTCTGCAAGAAGGATGCGTCCGGCAAGATGGTCATGACGGGGGAATCGATCGATGCCTCCGGTAATGTCATAGCCCCAAAGCCGGTGGTGGACACGGAGGTGACACCCAATACGGCAGAGTTAAACGGCAACAGTATTCCGGCAGATTATGATACGGGGCGCATGTGGTATCTTTTTACGGGGGAGGAATATATTCCAACCTCCCTGGCCGATGCGTATATGGAGAAGTTCATGGAAAATGCAACAGACTGGAAGGAGCCGAAGGGCTATACCCAGGAGGAGCTTGTAAAGGAGCTTGCGGACACGGAAAATCAGTTAAAGACGTTGGATATTCAGCGCAGACAGCAGCTGTTGCAGCTCGAATCCCTGCAGAAGTCTGTTTCTGACGGCATGGTGTATGCTGAGGTCGACGGCGTGGTGAAGACGGTTGGCGACCCGGAGGAGCCAAAGAAGGAAGGAACGGCGTTTTTGGTGGTGACCGGGGACGAGGGGCTGTACGTGAGCGGAAGCATCAGCGAATTGTTGCTTGGAGACGTGCAGGTCGGAACTGTGGTCACGGCCAATTCTTGGGAGAGTGGGATGACCTTTGAGGCGACAATCACAGAGATTTCCGATTATCCGTCCTCGAGTAATTCCTGGGGGGAGGGGAACCCCAATGTCTCCTACTACGGCTACACCGCCTACATAGAGGACAGTTCAGCACTGAGAAACGGCGAGTACGTCGATCTTAGTATTTCCACCAATCAGTCGGAGACAGGAGGTCTCTTTATCGAAAAAGCGTATGTGCGGCAGGAGGATGGAAAAGCCTACTGCATGATCGCAGATGAGAATGAAAAGTTAAAGAAGCAGTATGTGGTGACGGGAAGAACAGTGTACGGCTCCGCCGTGGAGATTAAGTCTGGTCTGACCGAGGAGGATCGTATCGCGTTTCCCTATGGAAAGAATGCTGTGGAGGGCGCTGCGGTCACCGAAGCGTCGAATATGTATTACTAAGGGAGGAACACTATGTTTGAAAATATAAGATTATCTTTTCAGGGTATCTGGTCACATAAGATGCGCTCCTTCCTGACTATGCTTGGAATCATCATCGGTATTGCGGCAATTATCGCAATTGTATCCACGATCAAGGGAACGAACGAGCAGATCAAGCAGAATCTTGTGGGCTCGGGGGAGAATACTGTGGAAGTTTCGCTCTTCCAGGGAGAATGGCAGTATGAGATGTCCTACAACGGCATCCCGGCGGGTGTGCCGCTGGTGGTCGATGAGGTGATGGATCAGATTTTGGATATTCCGCATGTGCAGAATGCCTCGCGCTATCTGAGCAGACAGGATTACAATGGGGTTTACCATCTGAACACCGGTCTGTCCGGCGGATATGTCAAGGGCGTTGACGCCAATTATTTTGACACCTGCAACTTCATTATGAAGGAGGGCAGAGGGTTCACGGAACAGGACTATACCGCCTTTCGGAAGGTGGCGATTCTCGACGGGGATTCTGTGGCCGCGCTGTTTCAGGGGGAGGAGGCTGTTGGCAAGACCATCGAGATTCAGCAGGAGCCCTATATTGTGGTTGGCATCGTGACGAAAGCGAAAGAGTTTACGCCGGTCATCAATTCGATCGAGGATTATTATACTTACGCGCAGAATTCAGCGGGCTCGGTCTATATCCCGGATACGACATGGCCGATTGTCTATCAGTATGATGAGCCACAGAATGTGATGGTCCGTGTGGAAAGTACCGACTACATGACAAATGCAGGAAAAGAATGTGCCGATATCTTAAACAGCTATCTCACGCCTGCGGATGACACGATTGCGTATAAGGCAAAAGATTTGATGGAGCAGGCGCAAAAGATTCAGGAGTTGAGCAGTTCCACGAACACCATGCTGATCTGGATCGCTGGCATTTCTCTGATCGTGGGGGGGATCGGTGTCATGAACATCATGTTGGTGTCCGTGACAGAGCGGACGCAGGAGATTGGTCTGAAAAAGGCAATTGGAGCGAGAAAGTCGAGAATCCTGGGACAGTTTCTCACTGAGGCGGCAGTTCTCACAAGCCTCGGGGGAATTGTGGGGGTTCTTGTGGGCGTGATTCTGGCGCAGGTGATCTCTTACATCAGCACGACGCCGGTGGCGATCAGCGTCCCGGCGGCAGTCGGGGCGGTGGCGTTTTCGATGGTGATCGGGATTGTGTTCGGCGTGTTCCCGTCGTACAAAGCGGCGAATTTAAATCCAATTGATGCGCTTAGACCTGAGTAAAGAAGGCAGAGCTGGGAGAGTGCGGTTGTGCTTTCCCGTCTCTTGTTGTATGGTGGAAAAAGAAAAAGAAGCAAAAGAGGGGGCAGCGCA
>CAJLGN010000128.1 GCA_905206195.1 uncultured Roseburia sp. | reverse complement strand
GTAGCTTACAGGGATAGAGCTTGAAAGCGGACTCATATTTGCCGGCAACTTGCAGAGAATGAAAGTAACCGTGAAACTGGATAGGGTAAAGAATTTGTGGAGATCGGCAGACCTGTATAAAAGGAAGAGGAGAAAAACATATAAGGATGTCCTTGTGCTCATGGGGCTGATGTGTATTGCCGCGTTGTGCCGCTACGTGCAGGAGGCGAGCGCTAAGACTGTGAGCGTGGAAAACACAGAAAAAAAGGTTGCAATTACGTTTGATGACGGGCCGAATGCAGACTATACGGAGGAGCTCCTTGCACAGTTGAAGGAACGTGGTGTGAGCGCCACGTTTTTTTTACTTGGGAAAGAAGTGGAGAAATATCCGGCAATCGTAAAGGAGATTCACGAGGAGGGACATTTAATTGGGACGCACGCCTATGAGCATGTGAATCTCAAGAATTTGAGTGACAAGGCGGCGGTTGAGCAGGTGGATAAGACGAATGAGGCAATCTATGAAATTACGGGGGTATACCCGGAGTATATCCGACCTCCGTTCGGCTCTTGGAAGTGCAACTTAGATTACGAGACGAGTATGATTGAAGTGCTCTGGGATGTCGACCCGCTCGACTGGAAGACGAGCAACTCGGATGTGATTGCAAAGCGCGTGGTGGATAAGGTGCAGGAGAATGATATCATTCTGCTCCACGATGCGTCGGAGTCGTCGGTGAAGGCTGCGATTAAGATTATTGATGCGCTGGAGGCGGAGGGATATATGTTTGTGACGGTGGATGAGATATTATTTGACTGATCATTGCGGTTGGCGGACATCGGCAGAGGAGAGAAACTTCTGTCGATGTCCTTTTTATTTCAAAAATATATTGTTATAATTTATAATTATAAGGGAAAAAGTAAAAATTGAAAGATATGGGGATTTGACCAAAAGCGGGGAGGAATAATTGTGCAAAACGTATATTTTATATATAAAAATAGGAAAAATGTTGTAAAATATTTTGTGGCATGGTAAAGCAAAGGAAGCAAATCGGAAGGGAGATAAATTATATATTATAATAAATAGAAGAAATCTGCATTGTAAATTGAGGAAGATGGACTATGAAACGATGGAAGAAATACGGAATTCTCGCCGGCGTCTGCGTCTGTGCGTGCGGTGCACTTTTGCTGTTGGGAGGTGGGAAAAAGCCGCTTCTTTATGTGGATGGCAGGGCAGTGTCCGCGCAAGAGATGAGTCTGCTGGATGATAATGTGGAGCGGGCAGTGTGGATGAAACAGCTTCAGGAATGGGCGCGGGAGGAAGGCGTAGCCGAAACTTTTTCCTATGATGCACTGATCGAAGAGCTGGAGATAGAAAATTGCAGGAGAACAGAACAGAAAGAATCCGGCGGCATTGTCTATGGAATTGTGGAGTATACCCCCCTGCAATATTACAATTTGACAATGGGCATTTATGAGCGCAGCCTGAAGGAAAAATTCATGGAACAGGCGGATGAAACAAAGCTGCGCGAATATTATGAGAGTCACAGGAAGGACTATCTGCAGATTGGATCGATCGAAGCAGAACTGACGATATGGGAGGAGGGAAAGGTCTGGAAGGTGCAGGAAATTCAGGCGGATCAGTATACAATCCGAGGGATTTCCGAGAGGGATGAAATGCTGGCAAAGTATTTGCTGGAGCTGGGGGAGGGGGAAACTGCCCGGTGGGAAGATCAGTATGGCCGCACATGTGAACTGTACTGTGTGACAAAAGAGGGCGATATCGAAATACCGTACGAGCAGGTCGCCGGAGCCGTGCTGGAACAGTACGCTGCGGAGCAGTTTACAAATGAACTGGAGAAGAGAATTGAATCTAGTAAAGTGGAAGATTACCGAGAATAGGAAAGGAGAATCGTATGAAAAAAATGTGATACGACGAAAGACAAAATGGATATTAAACGCAGTGGTCGTTTCAGCGGCGCTGTTCTGGTCTGGGCCAGTTTATGGAGAGACAGGACAGACACAGCCATTTCAAGTATTTTATGATGATTTTAATCAGGCATCCTTTAATGAGGACGGGCAGTATAAGACGGTGGGGAACACAGGCCATATAAAGATGGAAAATGGAGCGTTGAAGTTGGATGCCCCGGCGGGAGCGAGCAACTATGTGCTGGTGGACTCCGCTGTTTTTGCCGGAATGCAGGCGCAGGAAGGGTACCGTATGTCGGTGGATATGGGCCGTGGAGGCAGCGCTGACGGAACTGTGCAGCTGATGTTCCGCGGAAGCGATACAGCGATCAACAGCCGCTATGTACTTGCTTTGAACACGCAGGGATCTGCGCCGTTTTGCAGATTTCTGCCAGGCGGAGACAGAGAGGAGCTGGCGAGGGCAGGCTGGACATGGCCGGCCGAAGCGGTGAACGTGGCAGTGGAGGTCAGAGGAAATACGGTGACCTTTCTGGCAGATGGGCAGGAAGTGTTGGCCTACACGAGCGAGGATAACTGGAAAGATATGGGGGTTGCGGCAGGTGTTTTGAATATGACGGGGGGAGCGCCTGTGGTGATGGATCATTTTAAGGTGGAGCGGATTGCGCAGGTCAGCGCAGTATCAGTCACCTCTAAGTATGAGGAGGATGGCGCCCGGGCGGAGGACAACGACGGAACCCGCGGTACGGCACTAAGCGATGTCGTAAGCGCGGCGTCAGGAAGTCAGGTTACACTGACGGCGCGGGCAAAAGCGGGTTGGCGGCTGAAAGGATATGAGACAAGCGGTCTGGAGCTTGGGATTGCGGACGGCGTGTTTACCGTTCCGGCAGGGGCACCGGAGAATATTGCCATAACGGCGGTGTTTGAGCCGGAGGCACTGCGCGCCCCGGCGGAGTTTTATATTGATTCACAGAGTGGAAATGATGCCGCGCAGGGAACCTCGGCGGAGGATGCATGGAGGACATTAGCTAAGCTCAAGGAATTTGGAAAGCTGGTTCCGGGCGATAAAATTCTGTTAAAGCGCGGAAGTGCATTTGACGGCGTTTCGCTGGAATTTGCAGGGATGGGAACAGAGCAGGCGCCCATCGTGATTGACGCCTACGGGGAGGGCGAGCTGCCAAGACTCAATGGAAACGGTCAGGTGGAGAATGTAGTTTCCCTGTATAACCAGGAGTATATCGAAATCCGAAACCTGGAAATCACAAACCGGGATTCCGGTTACAACAGTGATTTTGGTCTAAACACCAGCAATAATAATGCGAAAACTTTGCGGGCGATCAATGTTTCGATCAAAGATTTTGGAACGGTGTCCGGCATTGTCATCGACAATTGTTATATCCATGACATCAACGGAAATATTGCTCTGAAGTGGAATGGAGGTATTTTCTTCGATGTGCAGGCAGGTGTGGAAGACGGAAAGCTTATAGGTGTGCCCAGCAAATACGACAATGTCAGGATCACGGACAATACGTTTGAGCGCGTGGATCGGTCGGGCATTAAGCTGGTGAGCTCCGCGTGGTGTAATCAGTGGGCGCCGAATGCACCGTCTGTTCCGGAAAACTGGTATCCGTCCACAGGCGTTGTGGTATCCGGGAACTATATGGACAAAATCGGGGGGGGACGGCATCACGACACGCGACACACAAGGAGCGCTCATCGAGTACAATCTGGTACGTGACTGCCGCTATCAGAACACGGGGTATAACGTGGGAATCTGGCCGTTTGAGGCATCCAATACGGTCATTCAGTACAATGAGGCCTACAACACGCACAGCATTCAAGACGGGCAGGGATTTGACTGTGATCATGCGTCCTCCTACACGGTGATGCAGTACAATTACAGCCACAATAACGAAGGCGGATTTATGTTGATTATGGGCGGTTATCCGCACACAGCCCCGACGGTGCGATACAATGTAAGCCAAAATGACAGGGACAAAGCATTTGAATTTTCCCAGGGCATGCCCAAGGGGACAATGATCTACAACAATACGATTTATTCAGATCAGACGGTGAATCGGGGCATTGTGTATCTCTCCAACGCAAAAGTGGGTGTCGGGGTCAACGATGCATACCTCTTTAACAATCTGTTCCACTATCCGCAAGGACAAAAGATTTATGGCGGAGATGGGCCGGGACTGCCAGCAGTCAAAAAAGCGGCTCATTTCTATCACAATGGGTACGCCGGTGGAATGCAGGGGCCTGAGGGGGAGGAAGGCGCAGTTTACACTGCGAATGCCGGACTGGCAGCTGCGGGTACTGGACCAGTAGAGAATACTACAGGTAAAGCCAGAACCGGAAAGTCAGGTGACCTTGATGGGTACAAACTGACCGAAGGTTCGCCGATGATTGATGCCGGAGCGACCATGGAGGAAGCAGTCGGTCATTTCGGACTGAATTTGCAGGATGTGGTGGATGGAAGAAATTCTTCGCCGAGGGAGCTCTATGAGGCGGCTTACTCGATGATGTAGGCCGCCACAATCTGTCTGTTTCATTTCTTTCTTTTTTCGCCGGATGTCTCCAAAATATTTCATGTTTCTTTTCGTATTTCTATGATAGAATAGAGTCGAAACTCTGGCAAGTATACACTTTTTTGAGATGCGATCGAAAAAGAGCGCAGGGGGCGCGAGTTTTGCGGGCGGCCAATATGGGGGCGTGCGTATTATTTGGGTGACAGAGGGCGCAAAAAGAAAAAAATTTTTGCTTGTAAAAGAGGCATATTTCATGTATGGTAATACATAGAAATGAATTTTTTATAACCAAATCTGTCATATTTATCTTGGAAATGAGAAAAATATTCCAAAAACTAACTATAAAATGCAATTTTAAAGAGTAAAAATTTCAAAACATCCAAGTGTCCGTTATGCGCAGACACAAGGGACCAGGAAGATAAAAGGCAGGTTTTCACATGGATTTATTTGATTATATGAGGGAGAGACAGAAGGAGACGGAGGCCCCGCTGGCGTCCAGGCTTCGGCCAACGAAGCTGGATGAGATGGTGGGGCAGCGGCATATCATTGGGAAGGATAAGTTGCTCTACCGCGCAATCCAGGCGGATAAACTGAGTTCAATTATTCTCTACGGACCGCCGGGGACCGGAAAGACGACGCTCGCGAAGGTCATTGCGAACACCACCAGCGCAGAGTTTTTGCAGATCAACGCGACCTCCGCCGGGAAAAAGGACATGGAGGATGTGATCAAACAGGCGAAGAATAATCAGGGCATGTACGGCAAGAAGACGATCCTTTTCATCGATGAGATCCACCGTTTCAACAAAGGGCAGCAGGATTATCTGCTCCCGTTTGTGGAGGATAGCCAGTCTCAAAAAAAAAAAAAAAAAAAAGAA
>CAJLGN010000127.1 GCA_905206195.1 uncultured Roseburia sp. | reverse complement strand
GCTATAGGTCTCACACACGCCGCAGGAACTGCAAAACAGTGTGTTGACAAACGGCTCTGCCGACTGGAAATCACGGTTTGCCGCAGCGCGCATAAATAGATGCGGCGTGATCGGATGCCCCAACTCATGCCGCGGACAAAGATCCGTACACGCCTGACACTGGCAGCAGATCGATGCCGCTCTCGCTACCGAGACAGGAAACCTCTGCCGCTTTTGCAACACGAGCGGATGATTCTCCGGCAACACAAGAATGGCGTTTGTAGTCTTTGTCACCGCCATCTGACCTGTCCCAAAGATGCCCATCATCGGTCCACCCAGCAGATAGACCGGCTTTTCCGCCGTGATCTTCCCCGCGCATGCGACCACATCGCGAATACTCGTGCCAATCGGAACACGAACTGTCACGGGATGCTCCACTTCTCCCACCACCGTCACACATTTGTCCGTGACTGGGTGCTTCTCCCACACAGCGCGGTAGACGTTAAACAACGTCTCCACGTTAAAAACAGCGACCCCGCACTCAATCGGAATCCCGCCGGGTCGGACCACCCGTCCGGTCGCCTCATAAATGAGCACGACCTCATCGCCCATGGGGTATGCACCGGGAAGCTTGTGGATGCGCATCCCCGGAAATTCTCCCAGATACTCCTCCACCGCGGCGATCGTGCTCTCATATTCCTCTTTTATCCCTATAATGGCCTCTTTTGCATGAACCGTCTCATTGATCAAGGCAAATGCTTTCAATATTTTTCTTACATGTTCTTTTAAGAGCTGACGGTGTAACTTAAGCAGAGGCTCGCACTCTGCACAATTCATAAGGATCACGTCCGCTTTTTCGGAAAGCTTCCCGTAAGTGGGAAATCCGGCTCCTCCAGCTCCCACCACACCACTCTCTTTTAATATTTTACTTAATTCTGCAATCTCTATCATCTGCTACACCAGCTTTCCAATATCGTCAATGATTCCGACAATGGCAGCATCGATCGGCGAATCCACCAGACCGCAGCCGATGCGAGCAGCACTTCCCTGGGCCACGAGCACATATTCACCAATGCCTGCTCCGATGTTATCAATCGTGACCATCTGCGCACCGTTTGCGCGGTCAATCGGCTCGATGACCATAAATTTATTGCCTACCAGATTATCCTGTTTACGGGTTGAAACGATACTTCCTGTGACCTTTCCAATAATCATTTCCGTTCCCCATTTCTATTTTTTTATGATGACTGCCTCATCCCCGCACTTGATTGCGCTGGCGTTTGCCTCGTCCGCATCAATATGCATCTCTAAGGTAAAGCTGTCATCCACTCTTATTTTCACCTTATCAAACGTGGTCTGGCGCTCATTCTCCACTCTTGCGCTGACATAATCCCCGTCTTTTACGCCGCACGCGGCTGCGTCGGATGGCGCCATGTGGATATGTCTTTCTGCCACGATACAGCCCTCTGTGCAGTAGACCGCACCCTTTGGACCTACAATAGCAATCGGTGCAGATCCGGCCACATCCCCGGATTCGCGCACAGGAACCTTGATTCCAAGCTTTCTTGCATCTGTACTGCTGATTTCCACCTGTGTCTTTCCTCGGACGGGTCCTAACACCCTGACATTCTCGATCGCACGAAGCTTTAGACCGACGATCGTACAGCACTCGTTGGATGCGAACTGTCCTCCCATCAGCTCCGCTTTTTTTGTCAGTTCATACCCCTCCCCAAACAATGTGTCGACATCCTTCCTTGTCAGATGGATATGACGGGCGCTCACGCCCACCGGAACGGACATTCCTCTCTCCATTTCCTGATTTTTCTGAATGCTTGCGATGACAATCCTTGTCAGCGCTTCGATCTCACTTTTCTCCAAGACATTCACCTGCGTCTTTCTCCCAAAATGGATTTATGTTACAGGGGCTGCCGCAAAACGCACAGGGATCGCAGATCGATTCCATGCGCCGCGCCAGCCCCTGCATGATTATTATTTCATCTTCGGAAGTATCCCCTCTACGTCAGTATGCGGTCTCGGGATGACGTGCTGTGCCACCAGTTCTCCAAGTCTCTCCGCATTTGCCGCGCCAGCTTCCACTGCAGACTTCACAGCGCCTACATCTCCGCGCACCATAATCGTCACGAGACCGGAACCGATCTTCTCTGTTCCCACCAGCGTAACATTTGCCGCCTTACACATGGTATCCGCCGCCTCGATCGCTGCGGTAAGTCCTCTTGTCTCCACCATTCCCAATGCTTCCTGTGCCATCTTTTTTCCTCCTTCATAGATCACGGTTATTTTTGTCTTAATTTTTTAACTGCTTTTCCTGCTGTCCGGTCTCCCCCGCTTTGCCTGAAGAAAGCCTTCTCGCACTAAATGCTACCATCTTTTTTGTCTCCTCACAGGGCGCGGCTATGATTCCAGATGCCGCCAGAATGTGGTTGTTCGCCGTGCATATCTGTCCTGCCGCCTCCACCGCCGCCTTCACATCCGACACATCTCCCTCCACGATTATGGTCACAAGCCTGCCGCCCAGCTTGCGCTCCCATGTCGCAAGCGTCACATCCGCCGCCTTGCACATCGCGTCTAAGGAATCGATTGCCGCAACCACACCGGAAACTTCAATTAATCCGTATGCGCCGCCCATAGACTATTTCGCCTTCGGGAATCCCGGAAGAATTTTCTCCACATCCGCGTGCGGTCTCGGGATGACATGCTCCGCCACAAGCTCGCCCAGACGGCTTGCCGCTGCTGCACCGGACTCAACGGCTGCCTTTACCGCGCCGACGCCTCCACGCACCATAACTGTCACGAGACCGGAACCGATTTTTTCTGTCCCAACCAGTGATACCTCCGCAGATTTGGTCATCGCATCCGCCGCCTCAATCGCTGCGGTGAGTCCTCTGGTTTCTACCATTCCTAATGCTTCCTGTGCCATATTCTTCCTCTCTTTCTGCCATTTTGGCCTGCCCGCTCGGGGCGTTTTTCTATTCCTGTTATTTTCTAATCAATCTACGTCAAACGCGCAGATTCCCATCATTTTTAAAGTGTCCTGCGTCGGTCTCGGTATGATGTGGCTCTGTACGACTCCGGTCAGGGACTGCGCCATCTCTCTGCCCGCTTCCACGGCTGCCCGCACATCCGCCACGCTTCCGCGGAACTTGATCGTGACCAGAAGAGGTACCGGCAGTGCGTCCGCATTCGCCGGCTTGTTCTTGTCAAACGGTTCGAGCGTCACATCCGCCGCCTTACAGCCGGCATCCGCTGCCATAAAGGCACAGCACAGACCAAAAACCTCCAGAATACCTATTGCTCTCTCATCCATAGCCTGGCTCCTTTATTCTCCAATTAATCCGGCAGAACTGCAATCTTTAAGCCGGTCATCGCAAGGTTCTTTCTGTATGCCTCGTTAATCTGGCTCAGCGGATATTTGTCTGTGATCAGCTCTCCCATGGGCAGCCCGATCTCCTTCGCACTCTTTAGAAAGTCAAATGTGGTCACATAATCGCGCAGCGTGTATACCCAGCTTCCGACCGTTGTGATCTCCTTCGCGCAGATATCAAAGTGCGGATTGATCGTGGCGTCCCCTCCGTTGATAAAAAATCCAAGCTCGCACAGCCCCCCTCCGTTGCGGATGAACTTGTAGATGTTGGAATGTCCCGCCGGAGATCCGGTACACTGGAATGCAAAGTCTGCAAGGTGGCCTCCAAACTGTGCCTCAATGCCTTTTGCCATCTCCTCGGTCCCGTTAAAGTCCTTAAAGTTCACACTGCCGGATGCCCCGAGACGCTTTGCAAAGGAAAGACGCTCTTCGTTTCCGTCCACCGCAATGATATTGCCGATTCCCATCGTCTTTAAGATCGCAATACAGATCAGACCGATCGGCCCGCATCCCTGCACGACAACGCGGCTGTTAAAACGCAGGATTCCGGTCGTCTTTGCGCGCTCCACTGCGTGAATCAAAACGGCGCACGGCTCGATTAAAATACGGGAGTCTACGTCCAGTTCGCTGACGTTAAAGAATGTGGAGCCGCCCCGCACCAGTATGTAATCTGCAAACCACCCGTTCAAGTGAATCTCATCGTCCGGGAGGAGTCCGTACACATCCGCCCCGCCTACATTCTGGCGGTTCAAATCATACATCGTGATATCCGGGTTATCTTTAAAGATCATACAGGTGACTATCTTGTCACCCGGTTTCACCGCTTTTCCCGCGCTGTCTTTCGTCACATTTTTTCCCATTTTGACGATTTCTCCGGTTCCCTCATGTCCCAAAGCTACCGGAATCAGTCCAAACGGGTCCCGTTTGAACTCGTGGGCATCCGTCCCGCAGATGCCGCAGCCCTCCACCCGGACCAGGATGTCGTCATCTCCCACCTCAGGCATCGGAAATTCTTTGATTTCGATATGTTCGAGCGAGGTGAGCATCGCCACACGCGCTGTTTTGGGAATTTGTTTTCCGCCGGAGGCTTCCCCCGCCACAGATCCTCCCGAAAGACTGTCGAGAACCTGCTTTACGATCTCCTCCACCCGCGAGGCATTCATCTCCATTGTTCCACCTCCTGTTTTTATCGTATACATAAACTGTCCGACATGGTGCAGCGCCTACGCTTGGTAAATGTCGCTGCGCTCGTCAGACCCTCGCCGGTACGGCTTGCGATGGTGAAGGTCACAAACCCTTCCCCGCCAAACCCAAGTGCCGCGTAGGACGGACCGTTCTTGACCAGAATCGCCGTGTCGAGCGCGCGCGCGTAGGCTGTGATACGGTCCACGTTCTTGGAATGGATATGTGCAGAATGGCGGTTGCCATGCTCTAGCCAGACTGCCTGCTCCACCGCATCCTCAAAATTCTTCGCCCGGACAATTCCTAAAATCGGCATCATCAGCTCCTCTGCGACCAGCGGATGCTCTTTTTCTCCCTCAAAAATGATGCATCGGATCGCATCTTTCGCCTCCACGCCGATCATTTTTAAGAGCGTCTTGGCACTTCTTCCGACACATTTTCGGTTCAGTGCGCCCTTTTCGGTCAATACCGTTTGAATCAGCTTTTCCTGTTCTTCCCGCGAAGCGAGGTAACACCCCTGTTCCTGCACCATATAACCCATCAGTTCATCACAGATGGAATCGACTGCCACAACTTCCTTCTCCGCGATACACGGAAGATTATTGTCAAACGTACAACCGTTTACGATGTCCTCTGCCGCCTTTCTAATATCTGCGGTCTCATCCACGAGCGCCGGCGGATTGCCTGCCCCTGCACCGATTCCGCGCTTACCGCTCGAGAGCACCGCCGTCACGACTCCCGGCCCTCCGGTCGCCACGAGGAGCGGAATGTCCCTGTGCTCCATCA
>CAJLGN010000126.1 GCA_905206195.1 uncultured Roseburia sp. | reverse complement strand
GGGAGGATGACAAGGTGACCTTGCAGAACATCCGTCAGATTCCCGGGATGCATTCCATCGTGACAGCTGTCTACGACGTGCCTGTCGGGGAGGTTTGGAGTGAGGAGAGCATTGCCAGATTAAAAAGTCAGGTTGAGGGTGTGGGACTTCATTTTGAAGTCATTGAGAGTATTCCGGTTCATGAGGATATCAAACTGGGAAAACCAAGCCGCGATCAATATATTGAGAATTACTGTGAGAATATCCGCCGTGTGGCGAAAGCGGGAGTAAAGTGCATCTGCTATAATTTTATGCCGGTGTTTGACTGGACCAGAACCCAGCTGGATCATGAGCTTCCAGATGGCTCCACGTCCCTTGTCTATTATCAGGAGCAGGTGGACGCGGTGAATCCGCTTGAGAGTGACAGTGACCTGACGCTTCCGGGATGGGATTCCAGCTATTCGAGAGAAGAATTAAAGAAGGTCGTGGCGGAGTACAATGCGATGTCAGAGGATGATCTTTGGAACAATCTGCAGTATTTTCTGCAGAAGATTATTCCGGTGGCGGCGGAGTGCGATGTGAACATGGCGATTCACGAGGATGATCCGTGCTGGAGTATTTTTGGGCTTCCGAGAATTATCACCTGCAAAGATAATATCGATCGCTTTTTAAGCCTGGTGGACGATCCGCACAGCGGCATTACGTTATGTACCGGTTCTCTCGGCTGCTCAAACAAGAACGATGTCGCAGAGATGGCTGCAAAGTATGCGGCGATGGGAAGAATCCACTTTGCACACCTTAGAAACGTGGCGGTTTTGGACAACGGATTTGAGGAGAGAGCACATCTTTCCTGCTGTGGTTCTCTCGATATGTACGAGATCGTAAAGGCGCTGCACGAGAACGGATTTACCGGATATGTGAGACCGGATCACGGGAGAATGATCTGGGGCGAGACTGGAAGACCGGGTTACGGACTCTATGACCGCGCGCTCGGCGCGACCTATATCAACGGACTTTTCGAGGCGGTTGAGAAGGCGTTCCCGAGATAGAGCAGGGTGTGAAAGCAGTATTTGTTGTCAGAGCACTTTTATAAATTTTCAGGAGGATTGGGAGTATGAAGTTACCAGTACAGGTTGATTTGGCAGGAAAAGTTGCAGTCGTGACGGGAGCGGGCGGCGTGATCTGCTCCGTCATGGCGGAGGCGCTCGCCGCGTCGGGCGCGAAGGTTGCGCTGCTCGATTTAAATGAGGAGGCGGCACAGAAGAATGCGGATGCGATCGTGGCGCAGGGTTACACTGCAAAGGGCTACAAGTGCAATGTTTTGGAGCGGGCGAGCGTCGAGGAGGCGAGAGAGGCGATCGCGGCGGATTTTGGAACCTGCGACATTCTCGTGAACGGAGCGGGAGGGAACAACCCGAAGGCGACCACGGACGACGAGTATTTTATGCCGGAGGATATGGGGTCTATGAAGACGTTTTTTGATCTGGATCCGGACGGCGTGTCCTTTGTGTTTGGTCTGAACTTTATGGGAACATTGCTTCCGACGCAGGTGTTTGCGAAGGACATGGTAAACAAAAAGGGCGCGAACATTATAAATATCGCCTCCATGAACGCCTACACACCGCTGACTAAGATTCCTGCATACTCGGGGGCAAAAGCGGCGATTGTAAACTTTACAGAATGGCTCGCCGTGTATTTTTCCAAGGTGGGGATTCGCTGCAACGCAATCGCGCCGGGATTTCTTGCCACAGCGCAGAACAAGAATCTTTTGTTCAACGAGGATGGAACACCAACCGCAAGAACCGGAAAGATTCTGGCTGGAACGCCGATGGATCGATTCGGCGAGCCGGAGGAGCTGCTGGGTGCCCTGCTGTTTTTGGCCTCTTCTGAGGCGAGCAGTTTTGTCAGCGGCGTCTGCATTCCGGTGGACGGGGCATTTGCAGCGTATGCAGGGGTCTAGCGTACTTTCGCGCGGTTGGATCTTTATGTGAGAGTAGCTGCATGGAGGGATTATGAGTTACGTCAATTTTGAAAAAACGAGTGAATACATGGTCTGCATCGACAGCGACGGCTGTGCGATGGACACGATGGAGGTAAAGCACCGGGAGTGTTTTGGTCCGCAGTGGATTTCCACCTACGGGCTGACGGAGTATTTTGATGCGTGCATGGAGATATGGCTCAGGATCAATCTGTATTCGAAGACCAGGGGAATCAACCGCTTCAAGGGACTGGCATTGGCACTTTTTGAGGCGGGGCAAAAGGGCTACTGCCACACGGAGGGACTGGAAGAATTTTCGGCGTGGACGCGGGAGGCGGAGGAACTTTCCAACCCTGCGCTCCTCGCCCTGACACAAAAGAGCGGGAATCCTTGTATCGAGAAAGCGCTTTTGTGGAGTATCCGCACGAACCGCGCGATCCACGGGCTTCCGGCAAACGATATGCCGTTTCCAAATGTGAAGTGGGCGATGGATGAGATGTGCAAGCAGGCGGATCTCGCGGCTGTCTCCTCCGCCAATCAGGAGGCGGTGGAGGCTGAGTGGAGAAAGCACAGTCTGGAGGATGACTGCCGGGTACTTCTGACGCAGGAGGCGGGTTCAAAGGCGTTTTGCATCGGCGAGCTTCTGAAAAAGGGCTATGACCCGAACAATATGCTGATGGTTGGGGATGCGCCCGGGGATCTGGATGCGGCCAAGAAAAACGGCGTCTGGTTCTACCCGATTCTTGTGGGGAAGGAGGGTGAAAGCTGGGCAAAGCTTTTGGACGAGGCGTTCCCGAAGCTTTTGGAGGGAGCCTTTGACGCGGACTACCAGAACAGCCTGATTGGAATGTTTGAGAAAAATCTGAATATGTGAGTGTGTACTATAAGATGAGATGACTGGAGGGGGAACTGTCATGACAATTGAGGAAATCAGAGGAATAGAAGACGGTAAGGGTGGGCTGCATCAGCTGCTTGGCATGCACACCATAAATGTGGATGAGGAGGGGCGCTTCTCGCTGGAGGTGAAGGTGACACAACAGCTGCTGAATCCATTTGGAATCGTACATGGAGGCACAATTTTTACACTGTGTGACACGGCGGTCGGCACTTATGTGGCATATGGGAAAAGGAGGGCGGTCACGCTGGACGGTGCGATCCATTACTATCGACCGGGAATGCCAGAGAGCACCTTAAGGGCGATCGTGAAGGAGCGGAAATCCGGGCGCACCATGGGAAAGTTTTTGGTTGAGGTTTTTGACGATAAAGACAACCACATTGCGGATGCAACATTCACAATGTATTACACAGATCAGAAGTGATCATTTGAGAAAAGGAGGGTTTTTACTGTGGTAGATATGAAAGCAAAACCGTTTTACCTGTCCGATGAGGATTGTAAATGGGTGGAGGATACCATCGCGGGTATGACGAAAGAGGAGAAGATTGGGCAGCTGTTTTTTAACATGGGATCCTCCAGGGATGAGGACTACTTGAAGATGACGGTGGAGAAGTACCACATTGGCGGCATCCGCTATAACCCTGCGAGCGGGGCGGAGGTGCGCGAGCAGAACCACATCCTGCAGGAGAACAGCAAGCTCCCGCTGATTATCGCATGTAACACCGAGAACGGTGGAAATGGCGCGTGCACGGACGGAACCATGATCGCTCCGCAGACCAAGATCGGTGCCACGAGAGATGTGAAGTACGCGTACGAGCTGGGGCGGATGTCCAACAAGGAGGCGGCGGCGATAGGATGCAACTTATCTTTCGCCCCTGTCAGCGATATCCTCTACAACTGGGAGAACCCGGTCATTGGACTGCGCACTTACGGAAACGATGTGGACCGCGTCTGCGAGATGACAAAGGCGTACATGGACGGCGCGCACACGAATGTGGGATTCTGCTGTGCAGCGAAACATTTTCCGGGAGACGGACTGGATTTCCGCGATCAGCACGTGGCGAACAGTGTCAATGACATGAGCTGTGAGGAGTGGGATGCGAGCTTTGGCAAGGTGTATCAGAACCTGATCGACAATGGACTCGAGGCGATCATGGCGGGACATATCATGCAGCCTGCGTACACCAGACATTTCAACCCGGACATCAAGGATGAGGAGATCATGCCTGCGACCTTATCACCAGAGTTGATCGAGGGACTTCTCCGGGGCAAGCTCGGTTTTAACGGCATGGTGCTCACAGATGCCTCCCACATGGTGGGGCTGACCTGCTGTATGAAGCGCAGCGAGATGCTGCCGAGAACTATCGCTGCCGGCGTGGATATGTTCTTGTTCTTCAACGAGATGGACGAGGACTTTGCGAGTATGATGGCAGGGTACGAAAACGGCATTATCACGGAGGAGCGTTTGAGCGACGCCCTGCACCGCATTCTCGCGCTGAAAGCGCACATGGGGCTCCACAAAAAAGCAAAGAGCGAGATTGTTCCTCCCGTGGAGATCATGGAGCAGACCGTCGGGTGCGAGGAGCACAAGGCGATGGCAAGAGAGATTTCCGACAGGGCCATCACTCTTGTAAAGTACAAGGACGAGGATGTGCTTCCCGTCATTCCGGAGCGCTATAAGAGAATCATGATCGTGTCCGTGAAGGGGCTTTCCGCCGGGGTGCTCGGCACCATGATGGAAAAATTCATGGGCGGCGGCAAGAAGAGCCCGGCGGAGACGCTGCGCGATAAGCTCATTGAGAGGGGCTTTGATGCATTTATCTACGAGAGCCCGCTGGATCAGCTTGCAAAGCGCGCAGCTGCCGGCGAGAAGGTCGACATCAATATGTACTTTGCAGGAAAGACGGAGATCAAGGAGTTCGTGGAAAACCAGGATCTGATCATCACGCTTGTGGATATCGCGGGAGGCTTCCAGCCGGTGGCAAGACCGGGATTTGGCATGAGCAAGGGTGGCGGAGAGATTCCGTGGTATGTATTTGAGCTTCCGGTCGTGGTGGTCGGATGTGGACAGCCATTCGTGCTGGCTGATATTCCGCAGGCGCGGACTTACATCAACACCTACGACAGCCAGGAGCAGACTTTCGATGCGCTCATTGAAAAGCTCATGATTGGAAAGGCCGCATTCTACGGTGAGGATCCGGTGGATTCTTATTGTGGACTGTGGGATACACACCGCTAAAAGGAGACAATGTCCAGAGCGTGGGGGAGGTTGTGGGCAGACACAGGTTCTATGAAATGTGGGGAGATGACAGATATGCGCTGGCACAGCGCCGTCTCCCCGGTTTTGAGAGAGGAGTTACTATGGCAGTATCAAAAAATAGTACAGAGCAGAATGTAAGACCGTTCGGTATCCGTGACAAGATGGGATATTTGTTCGGCCTGACTACGGCTCCCGTGCTCTTCACGGTCTTCACGATCTTCTCGGCCGACTTAT
>CAJLGN010000125.1 GCA_905206195.1 uncultured Roseburia sp. | reverse complement strand
AAAAAAATGTAACCCGAAGAGGTTCTGAATTCAGAGAAATGGGATGGTATTTATAAGGAATACGCTGTGGATGTTCGGACGACGCCATATTTTGCGTTGATATTGGACGGGGTGAAGGATCGCATCTACCCTTGGAGCGGATGGCAGGATGCGCCGGAGTTTTTGGCGGATGAAGAACTGCCCGAGAGCGGAGGGGGTGAAGCGGGGACGCCCGCTGAGCAGTTGCCGAGCACCCAGATTCCGGACACGCAGGCCCCGGTCGATACGCAGACGCAGACCGAGACGGTGCTTCCGCCCGCACCAAAGCAGTTTATAGCTGTGGATGACACCTATTTTAACGATGCGGTTTTTATCGGGGATTCGCGGACGGTGGGGCTTCATGATTACGGCGGTCTGGATGGCGCCACCTTCTACGCCACAGTGGGATTGAATGTCTATGATATGTGGAAAGAAAAATTTTGCGAGGTCGACGGTGTTAAGATGACACTTGAGGAGGCGCTTGTGGCGCGCCAGTTTGGAAAGGTGTATTTTCAAATCGGCATTAATGAGATGGGGCGCGGGACGATTGACACGTTTATCCAGGAGTATGCCAAGTCTGTTCAGAAGTTCCGGGAGCTGCAGCCGGGAGCGATTATCTATGTGCAGGGCATCATGCGGGTGGCGAAGGAAAAGTCCGACAAAGACGCAATTTTTAACAATCCGGGAATTCAGCTGCGCAATGAGAGGATCGCACAGCTGGGGGATGGGCAGACGATCTTCTACATCGATGTGAACGAGGTCGTGTGCGATAGCACTGGCAATCTCAAGGAGGAGCTGACTTTTGACAATCTGCATCTGTATGGATCAAAATACAATATCTGGGTGGACTTCCTCAAGACGAAGGGAATAGGACCGTAAAGTGGTTTTTGCGAAATTGGATGAGCTCCTCATCTCTGAGCCGACCAAGCTCACTGGACATCGCGCTGCGGTCGACGGAGAGGTAGTCGGCGAGCTGCTGGCGGTTGAAGGGAATGTCGAAGGAGGCGTTCCCCTGGTGCCGCGCCTCACCCGTGAGATAGGAGAGCAGCTTCTCGCGCGTGGAACGCTTGGTCAGATGTTCCAATTTCCGACTGAGCTGGAAATTGCGCTCTGCCAAAACGGAGAGAAGATTTCTGGTCAATTGGTTGTGAAGCGCGCAGGCGTTTGCGCAGAGTGTCATCATTTTCGACACGTTCAAAAAAAGGATTTCTGTGGAGGTCCCTGTCCAGATGGACATTTCCAGTGGCTCATCGGGCCGGATGGCGTAGGATTCCCCGAAAATATCACCGGGGAGACATCTGGCGATGAGGTTGGTGTTGCCCCAGAAGTCCTCCTTCATAATATCGACAGAACCGGAGAGAACCAGTCCGAGGCAATCAGTGTGGTCGCCGCGGTCGTAAATAAAGCTATCCTTGGGGTAGCTTATTTTTTTGCGAGAAGGCAGTCCAGCAGTGGGAAGATTTCCTCCGATGCGATCCCTGCAAAAACTGGACAGTCGTGCAGGATGTTTTCATATGCACACAGATTCATTGTAAGTGCTCACCTTTCATTTTTTGTTGGAAAAACAACAGAAATATATGAGATATTGTATGATGGACTGGGGGAAAAGTCAAGAGGTGGAAAGGGGCGATGCTGTGGGAGTGCGGCGGCGGATAAAAAGGCGAAGTGGGTGCGGGGAGCTCTTTCAAGAATCATTGCCACGGACAGAAAAATTTCCGATTTTGGACATAAAGCCTCTTGTTTGTGGCATACTACCTAAAAATCATGTATGTCAGGTGAAAGGGGAATGAGCATGTCACTTAGAATCACTATCACAGATGTTCACGCAAGAGAAATCCTGGATTCGAGGGGCAATCCGACTGTGGAGGTCGAGGTCACCGCCGAGACGGAGACAACCGGGCGCAAAATCTCTGCCAGCGAGTCCGTTCCGTCCGGGGCGAGCACCGGGCGATTTGAGGCGGTTGAGCTTCGGGACGGAGACAGGGAATATTTTGGACTTGGTGTGCAAAAGGCGGTGGATCATGTCAACACTAGAATCCGGGAGGCGCTCCTTGGGATGAACGTGCTGGAGCAGGCACTGCTCGATCGACGGCTGGTGGAGCTGGACGGGACTGACAATAAGGGAAGCCTGGGCGCAAACGCTATTTTGGGCGTGTCCTTAGCCTGTGCCAGAACTGCGGCAAATGCGCTTGATATGCCCCTGTACCGCTATATAGGAGGAGCTAACGCCAAGGAGCTTCCGGTGCCGATGATGAATGTTATAAACGGCGGTGCACACGCAAAAAATTCTTTGGATTTTCAGGAGTTTATGATTATGCCCGTCGGGGCAAAATGCTATCGGGATGCGCTTCGCATGGGAGCGGAGATTTATCATTTCCTGCGCCAGATATTAAATGAGGACGGCCTTGGCACGGCGGTCGGGGATGAGGGAGGCTTTGCGCCGGATCTGGGAAGCGTGGCCGACGTGTTCCGGTATCTGGGCAGAGCGGTGGAGATGGCTGGCTATGTGGTCGGCGAGGATGTGGTCTATGCGATGGACGCCGCCGCGAGCGAGTTGTACGACGAGGAGGCGGGCGTCTATGTGTTTCCCGGGGAAACACGTTTTTCCGATGCCCATCATTCCGGTGTAAAAACGCAATCCGGCAAGGCTGGCGGTACAGGCACTTTGGGCGCCCGCGCGGGGCGTCCTGTACAGTCTGCGGAGGGGGAGGCGTCCGCGAAGGACGGATGTTTGCAGAGCATTACGCGCGACGCAGAGGAGATGATCGCGCTCTACGAGGAGTTGATCAATGAGTTTCCGATTGTATCCATCGAGGACGGGCTCTTTGAGGATGATTGGGAGGGGTGGCAGAAGCTCACAGCAAGGCTTGGCGGCCGGGTGCAACTGGTCGGAGATGACCTGTTTGTGACGAATGTCAAGCGCATCAAGTGCGGTATTGATCTGAAGGTTGCCAATGCCGTGCTCGTTAAGATGAATCAGATCGGCACGCTCACGGAGACATTGGATGCAACTTCGATGGCGAGGTGCGCCGGATACCGGGCGGTGATATCGCACCGCTCCGGGGAGACGGAGGGATCTTTTATCGCAGATCTTGCGGTGGCGGTGAACGCGGGGCAGATCAAGACGGGAGCGCCCTGCCGCGCGGAGCGCACGAGCAAGTATAACCAGTTACTGCGAATTGAGGAGAAGCTGGGAGATACCGCTAAGTATGCAGCCGGGGAAGTCCTATCACTGCGGGATTCTGGGAAAAAATAGTTGAAAACAGGAAAAGTATGTGTTATAATATCCAAAGTTACGAGTTATTGACCGTAGGAGGTAATGATTTTGGAGATTTTAAAGACGATTTTAACCGTTGTTTTCATATTAATCAGTTTGGCACTGACAGTCATCATTCTGATGCAGGAAGGTAAGAGCGCAGGGCTTGGAGCAATTGCGGGCGCGGCTGACACATACTGGGGCAAGAACAAGGGGCGTTCCATCGAGGGGATGTTAGTCAAGGGAACCAAGGTGCTTGTCACTCTGTTTATCGTTCTTGCAGCTGTTTTGAATATGGGAATTTTCTAAGAGAGATGGGCTGTCGCGTGAGCGGCAGCCTTTTGTGTTACCGAGAAGTGCATCTTTAAGGAGTATTTATGAATCAGGAGATTTTACAGGAAAGAAAAGAGACGCTGTACCATTTTATTTGCGACGAGCTTTATGTCCCGATGAAGGCGAAGGAGATCGCGATGGTCTTAAATGTGTCAAAGACTCGGAGGCATGAGCTGCAGGAGGTGCTTGACGCGCTCGTGGCAGAGGGAAAAGTCGAGGTGTCCGCGAAGGGTAAGTACTGCAAGTCGGAGGGGAAGTTTTTGACCGGCACATTCACTGCCCACCCGCGCGGATTTGGGTTCGTGACGGTCGAGGGGGAGGATGAGGACGTCTTTATCCCGGAGACTCAGGTCAACGGTGCATTTCATATGGATACAGTGCAGGTGTCCCTCACGCGTGCCGGTGGAGGTGGAAAGCGAAGAGAGGGGGCGATCACAAAGGTCATTTCCAGGGGCATGGAGCGGATTGTCTGCACGTATGCTAAGAGCAAGACCTTTGGCTTTGCAATGCCGGACAACCCCAAGTTCGGAAAGGATATCTTCATTTCTCAGGAGCGCTCAAAGGGGGCGGTCACCGGTCACAAGGTGGTGGTGGAGATCACGGACTTTGGCGGGGACAGCAGAAAGCCTGAGGGTAAGGTCGTCGAGATTCTGGGGCACATAAACGATCCGGGGACGGACATTCTTTCCATCGTGCGAGCTTATAATCTGCCGGTAGAATTTTCTGAAAAGATTATGCGCCAGGTCGAGAATGTGGCGAATGAGGTCAGCAGCGCGGACATGGCCGGGCGCATGGATTTGCGGGACTGGCAGACCGTGACGATTGACGGGGAGGATGCAAAGGATCTCGACGATGCCATCACGCTGGTGATGGAGGGAGGGTGCTATAAGCTCGGCGTCCATATCGCGGATGTCACGAATTACGTGCAGGAGCGCAGCGCCCTCGACGTGGAGGCACTGGAGCGCGGAACGTCGGTCTATCTGGTGGATCGAGTCATCCCGATGCTGCCGCACAAGCTGTCAAATGGTATCTGTTCTCTGAACGCGGGGGAAAACCGCCTTGCACTCAGCTGCATTATGACAATCGACAAAAAGGGGACGGTGGTGGATCACGTGATTGCGGAGACTGTGATCAAGGTGGATCGCCGCATGAGCTACACCAGTGTCAAAAAAATTTTAGAGGATCACGACGAGAATGAAATCCGGGAATATGAGGAATTTATTCCCCTGTTTGAGCGCATGCAGGAGCTTGCGGCGATTTTGCGGAAGCGCCGGATGAAGCGCGGTTCGATTGACTTTGATTTTCCGGAGACGAAGATTGTTTTGAATGAACAGGGCAAGCCGATGGAGATCGCGCCCTATGAGAGGAATGTCGCGACGAAAATCATCGAGGATTTTATGCTGATTGCAAACGAGACCGTGGCACAGGATTATTTCTGGCAGGAGATTCCGTTTGTGTACCGGACGCACGATAATCCGGACACAGAAAAAATTCGCAAGGTCGCCACATTCATCAATAATTTTGGCTACTCCATTCATATCGGGCAGGATGAGATTCACCCGAAGGAGCTCCAGAAATTACTGATGAAGATCGACGGTTCGCCGGAAGAGCCTCTGATCAGCCGCTTGACTTTGCGCTCCATGAAACAGGCGAAATACACGACGATTGGAAGCGGTCATTTTGGACTGGCGACGTCCTATTACTGCCATTTTACGTCCCCGATCAGGCGTTACCCAGATCTTCAGATTCACCGCATCATAAAGGACAATCTGCGCGGTC
>CAJLGN010000124.1 GCA_905206195.1 uncultured Roseburia sp. | reverse complement strand
CATCGGGATGTCAGATCACACTGTTGCTCGCTTATCTGGCAGGGATTGCGAGCGAGGCGATCATGTTCTTTTCTCCGACCATGTACGCCTCGGGAGCTAGAGTGTACTATTTGACCAATATTTTGTATTTGTTTGTGATTCTGTCTCTGGCGTTTGGCATTCGGAAGGTTCGGTGGCGCAATGCGATGTACGGAATCCTTGCTTCACTTGGGGCCGTAAACTTCTTATATCAACTGCGTATGTTTGCGTGGATGCTGTAGGAGTCCATTTGCTCCCGCCCAAAAAACATAAAATTTTGATAGTTCCTTCACATTTCTAACACAATTCCGCGGTAGACTCGGTGATAGAAATAAAGAAGAAATACATCAGATGAGCAGTTTTATCAATGAAAGGGGAACGCTATGGATCACAATCATTATAACAACAATCAGTCCTCGGATTCTTTCTACTCATACAAGGGGAGCGCGGATCAGAGCGGAGGAGATAAAAGTACAGGAGCTTACGGAAGTCATCCGTATCAACAGAGTACTGGCTATCAGCAAAATGGCACCTACGGGCAGGGAGGTGCGTATCAACAGAGTGCTGGTTATCAGCAAAATGGCACCTACGGGCAGGGAGGTGCGTATCAGAAGAACACGGCTTATCAGCCTGGAAGCGGATATGGTTCGCAGGGCAACTCCGGGATGTATGCGCAGGCTGCCGGGAAGAAGGATAAGGAAAAAGGGGAGAGAAGGCCGGGGGGATTTGGCGTGAAGCTCGCCAAATGCACGGCGCTGGCACTTGTGTTCGGACTTGTGTCCGGCACAGCGTTTGAGGGTGTGCGCTTGGCGTCAGGACAGATGTTTGGAGATGGCGGGAATGCATCAAATACGCCCGGAAGCGTGCTGACACAGTCAGGTTCTGGTGGCAAGATCGAAGCAACGCCGACATCGACTACTTATCTGGCGACCGGAGTATCGGATATTGTGGATGCGGTGATGCCGTCTATCGTGGCGATTACGAATGTGAGCGAGGCGGAGTATCCGAGCTTTTGGGGAAACCAGACCTACGAGAGTACGAGCGCAGGTTCCGGGATTATCGTCAGTCAGGATGACACGTATCTGTATATTGTTACAAACAATCATGTGGTGAACGGCGCGACGACACTTACGGTGACCTTTAGCGATGATTCGACGGTGAGCGCTGAGGTGAAGGGGACAGATGCGTCCACAGATCTCGCGGTGCTGCGCGTGCAGAGAGAGAGTATTGAGGAGGAGACCACCGGCAAGATTAAGGTCGCAACCCTAGGAAGTTCCGACGATCTTCGGGTGGGAGATCAGTCCATTGCAATAGGGAACGCGTTGGGATATGGGCAGTCTGTGACCACGGGGGTCATCAGTGCACTCAACCGGGAGGTGGCAGTGTCCGATCCGCGCAGCAACACCAATTATGTCGCTGAGCTGATCCAGACAGAGGCGGCGATCAACCCGGGTAACAGCGGCGGCGCACTGTTGAACGGAGCCGGTGAGGTCATCGGGATCAATTCTGTGAAGTACAGCGATACGAAGGTGGAGGGAATCGGCTATGCGATTCCAATCAGCACGGCGATGCCGATTGTCGAGGATTTGATCAGCAAGGAGAAAGTGGATGAATCCAACCGCGCGTATCTGGGCATCGCGGGTGTGGATGTAACTCCCGATGTGGCAAATACCTACAATATGCCGCAGGGTGTATCGGTAGTGCAGGTGACGGCTGGCTCCGCTGCGGAGCAGGCGGGGATCCACAAGGGCGATATCATCACGGCGATCGATGGAAAGGCGATTTCCCGTATGGAAGAGCTGTCGATGCGCCTGCAGTACTACAAGGCCGGGGAGACTGTGGAATTGACACTTCAGAGAGCGCAAAACGGCGAGTACGCGGAGCAGACATTGTCTGTGACGCTCGGGAAGAAGAACTAAAAAAGAACTCATAATAAAACATGGAGGGGCTGTCCGAAAACGCTACATCAACTGAGATGAAAGTTGCGTTTTGCGACAGCCCCTCTTGTCCGTTTGATGGAGGAACTTATTTTTCCATTCTCCAGAATGCCGCCGAGTACCCCGGCAGTGTACTTCCACCGCCAAAATCGTGAGGTGTATCGGTGATCAGCTCATGCGCCATGCCGCATCCGGCATCAAAGTGTGCCGCGTAGGGCTCTGCATCTGCGTTGATGGCCACAAGCACACGCTCTTTGTCTGTTTTTCGCTCAAAGATGCACTGCCTGTTTGTCAAAAGAATTGAGCCAAACGAGCCGTAATTGAGCGCGTCGGAAGATTTTTTGGCCGCGGCGAGGCGGCGGATGAAGTCGGTGAGCGCAGTTCGTTCCGGCGCATCAAAGTGCGCGCGCAGAGCTGGGTCACCCTCCTCCTTTTTCGCTTTGGCTCCCCATTCGCTGCCGTAGTAGACACAAGGAATTCCGGGCATTCCAAAAGCGAGAGCGTAGATGAGCGGAAGATGCCTCTCGTTTGTCAGAATGCTCGCAATTCTGGATACATCGTGGTTATCCACGAATGTGAGCAGATGCTTTCCCCTGTAAAGCGTCCAGTTCTCCGGGCCAAACTGGCGCAAAAGCGAGTGGTTAATCTCGAAGAGATTCATCGAATTAAAGCTGGAATAAAGTCCCTTGTAGGCCTCATAATTTGTAACGGAGTGCAGCATGGCATCGTTCATAATCTGGTTGTAATCGCCGTGAACCGTCTCACCCAGCAGGAAGAAATCTGGCTTTAAGCTGTCGCAGTAAGCGCGCAGCCGCCGCATGAAGTCGTGGTCGAGACAGTACGCGACATCCAGGCGCAGCCCGTCGATGTCGAACGTCTCCACCCACTCTTTGATGCAGGAAAAAATATGTGTGATGACATCCTCATTGCGCAGATTCAGTTTTACGAGATCGTAGTGGCCTTCCCAACCCTCGTACCAGAGTCCATCGTTGTAATTGGAGTTGCCGTCAAAGTTCAAAAAGAACCAGTCCTTGTACGGCGAATCCCACCGCTTTTCCAGAACATCCTGAAATGCCCAGAAGCCGCGCCCCACATGGTTGAAAACGCCGTCTAAGACGACGCGGATGCCCGCGGTGTGCAGGTTTGCGCAAAGTTCCTTGAAATCTTCATTTGTGCCAAGGCGCGTGTCAATCTTGCGGTAGTCTCTGGTATTGTAGCCGTGGGTGTCAGATTCAAAAATCGGAGAAAAATAGATGGCGTTTGCCCCGAGTTCTTTGATGTGGCCGATCCAGTCATTCACTTTTGTGATGCGGTGTGCTAAGACCCCGTCATTCTCGAGGGGGGCGCCGCAGAAACCAAGCGGATAAATCTGATAAAATACGCTTTCATAAGCCCACATAATAACATCCTCCTGTCAAAAAATAGAAAGTCAATCCGCACTGCTCATCTCCCGTGATTTTTTTGAGCAGGCACGCTGCGCCGTGATGACGGCATCTCGCAATCCGCCTTTTTCCAGGGCGGCGACTGCTTCGATGGTCGTCCCTCCCGGGGAGCAGACGGCATCCTTTAAGACGCCTGGGTGCTCCCCGGTCTCGAGAACCATCTTGGCCGCGCCGCACACGGACTGCGCCGCGAATTTGTACGCCTGAGCCCGCGGCATGCCGTCTGCGACTGCTGCGTCCGCCATCGCTTCGATAAACAGATAGCCGTAAGCGGGGGAGGAGCCGGAAACGCCGACCACCGTGTCGATCAGATATTCTGGAACTATCTCGGTCTTGCCGAACGCGTTAAAAATCTCCTGCACCTGCTTTAGATCCTCCGGTGTGACGGAGGCGCTTGCACAGAGAGCGCTCATTGCCTCCCCCACCAGGGCCGGAGTGTTCGGCATTGCCCGCACCAGCCGGACTTTTTTGCCGAATGCCTGCTCGATGGAAGCGATGGTCTTGCCGGCGGCGATGGATACCACGATGCAGTGGCTTTTGATGTGTCCGGCAATCTGTGGGATGACATCGTCGAACACCCCAGGCTTTACAGCCAGAAACAGGATGTCGCTGCGCTCCGCCACAGTCTCGTTGGAGCGTGTGGTCTCTATGGCAAATCTTGTCCGAATCTGCGCGAGAGTGGTCTCGGAGTGCGCGCTGGCGATGATTTGTCCGGTCGCTGCGAGAGATGTTTTTAAAATGCCTCCGATCATTGCACTGCCCATATTTCCAGCGCCGATAAAACCGATGATTTTATCAAACATAATTTAAAACCGTCCTTTCTTTCATCATCCATATCTTTTTTATAAGAAAAATGTCGATGCGAAATTCCCTTATAAAACAGGGACCAAAGCGTCTGCTTTAGCCCCTGAAAATAGAATGAAACTCCTGCGTAAGAGCCTCTATGTAGGTCAAACTCTAACGGCGAAAAGTCCTAGAAATCGGTGAGGTTTGCAGCTCTCTTCTCGAGGAAAGCGGTCATGCCTTCCTTCTTGTCGCTGGTGGAGCAGGTAACTCCGAAAAGATTCGCTTCCATCTCAACTGCGTTCTGGATGTCCATATCATAGCCGTTGTTGATCGCAGCCTTTGCGATGGACACGGCGTAGCTCCCCTTGGAAACAATCTTGGCAGCCATAGCTTTTGCGGTGGGCATCAACGCTTCCTGAGCGACAACCTTGTTCACAAGGCCGATGCGGTAAGCCTCCTCCGCATTGATATTGTCGCAGGTGAAGATTAGTTCTTTTGCGCGGCCCATGCCCACTAAGCGCGCGAGCCTCTGTGTGCCGCCGAATCCTGGAATGATTCCGAGACCACACTCTGGCTGTCCGAAAAGTGCGTTGTCGGAGGCGATGCGGATGTCACAGGCCATGGAGATCTCGCATCCTCCGCCCAGCGCGAAGCCGTTGACAGCGGCGATGGTCACCTGGCGCATGTTCTGCAATTTGAAAAATGGAACGGAAGCTTTCATGCCGAATGCTCTCGCTTCAGCCGCGCTGAAGTTCACCATCTCGGAGATGTCTGCGCCTGCAACAAAGGATTTGAATTCGTTGCCCTTTTTGTCAGGACCGCCGGTTAAGATGAGAACCTTCACGTCATCCATGGCCTCGATCTGGGTCAGCGCCACGGTTAGCTCGTCGAGCGTCTCGCTGTTTAGCGCGTTCAGCGCCGCCGGTCTTGAGATGGCAAGAACAGCAATTTCATCTGCGATTTCCAATTTTAGGTTGTTAAATTCACTCATGTTAAAAAACCTCCTGAATAGTTTGGTGTTTGATAAAAAATTAACAAAACAGATACTATTACAGTACCGCTTTTTGTGGAATTTGTCAATAGATTTGTGTACTTTTCACGGGAAATCTGAACCGCAAAAATGTTATATACAATCCGGCGCGAGAGCGTGTATAATAAGAGGTGCGCGGTCTTAGGCTGGAGGGAAAGACCGTGGAAAGGAATTGGGTGT